>DPWB01000342.1 GCA_003527885.1 Candidatus Competibacteraceae bacterium | reverse complement strand
ACTTTTATTTTTTTTAATGTTTCGGCGACCCCCGAGATCTACACTAGATCGCTCGTCGGCAGCGTCAGATGGTTATAAGAGACAGCATCGGTGCCGAACAGGCGCGCGGCGACGATTTCCCGGCCGCCCGCCCGCAACTCCCCCTCCGCATACTCGGCGGTGAACGCGATCATCAGCGAATGGGGAAACGGCCAGGACTGGCTGGCGAAATAGCGCAGGTCGCACACCCGGATGTTGACCTCCTCGGCGACTTCCCGATGGATGGCCTGTTCCAGCGTTTCGCCCGCCTCCACGAAACCGGCCAACACGCTGTAGAAACCCGGCGCGAAGCGCGGGGGGCGGGCCAGCAGGATGTGACCGTCCCGCACCACCCGCACCATGATCACCGGCGACAAGCGCGGATAGGCCATCGAGCCACAAGCCACGCAATGGCGGGCGCGCTCGTCGGCCCGCCGCTGGGTCTGTGCGCCGCAACAGCCACAGAATTGATGGCTGCGATCCCATTCGATCAGTTGCTCGGCATGGCCGGCCACGCCGAGCAAGCCTTCATCGAGCCGCGACCACAGGGCGCGCAGGCTCTCGAAGTTCATCCCCGGCGGCGGTGGCGTAGCCGTCTCCACCTCGGCGGCATGACAGGGTTGGCCACGCCACGAACCCAAGTACAGCCGCCGCACGGTCACCAGCTTGGCAAACGGCCAAACCGCCGCTACCGGCAGCGCCACGCCGTCGCTGGTAGGTCGCACCAGCAGATTGCCGCCAGCAAACACGAACCACTGGATCGGGGTATCACTGTCGTCCGCCGGCAACAAGCCCGGCTGAAAATCATCCGGTAAGGTCAACACAATATCAAGCGACCTGTAACAACGCCAACAAGCCCGCCAAGAGTTGCATGGGGTTCGGCGGGCAGCCCGCGATATGAAGATCCACAGGGATCACGGCGGAAACGCCGCCGACGCACGCATAGCCGCCGGCGAACACGCCGCCGTCGCGCCCGCAATCGCCGACCGCCACTACCCATTTGGGATCGGGCGTGGCGTGATAAGTTCGCTCTAACCCTTCTTTCATATTGGCGGTGACCGGGCCGGTCACCAGCAACACATCGGCATGACGCGGCGAGGCGACGAAATGAAACCCAAAGCGCTCCAGATCGTAGAAGACATTGTTGAGCGCGTGAATTTCCAGCTCGCAGCCGTTGCAGGAGCCGGCGTCCACCTCGCGGATCGAGAGGCTGCGACCGAGGCGGCGCCGGGCAGCCCGCTCGACCTGGGCCGCCAGTTCGGCCAACGCCTGCTCGGACGGCGGCGGCGCGGATACCGTCAGCGGCAACCGCAACAGGCTTTGCAACAAAAGCTTGCGCATGGCGACCGCCTCTAAAGATCGTGGCCCGAATACGAGCAGTTAAAGGATTTATTACAAAGCGGGAAATCCGCCACGATGTTGTTTTCGATGGCCGCTTCCAAGAGCGGCCACTGAAACCAGGACGGGTCGCGCGGGTGGCAGCGGGCGACCGTGCCGTCGGCGTTCAACCGCAGCCAGACCAACACGTCGCCACGAAATCCCTCGACCAACGCCATGCCTTCACCGGCTTGTTCGAGGCGGTTGAGGTCGGCGTGCACCGGACCCGCCGGCAAGCGGTTCAAGATTTGCTCGACCAGCGTCAAGCTCTGCTCTACCTCGCGAACGCGCAGCCACACGCGGGCGTTGACATCGCTGTCGGTCAATACCGGAACCTCAAACTCCAACCGATCGTAGGGCGGATAACCGGGTTGGCGGCGGGCGTCGAAGGCGCGGCCGCCGGCGCGGCCGATCACGCCGCCGCAGCCGAACTGCTTGATCAAGGCCGGGCGGACGAAACCGGTTTTGACGGTGCGGTCTTGCAGTGAGGCGGTGTTGTCGTACAACTCGACCAGCGGCGGAAACTGGCGGCGAAACTCGGCGACCAGCTCGCGCAACGTCTTCTCACCCTCCGCCGCCAGATCGGCGGCCACTCCGCCGGGCACGATGCCATCCATCATCAGCCGATGGCCGAAACAGGCCGCGCTGGCCCGCAATACCTTTTCGCGCAACACGCCGCAATGCGCCAACATCAGCGCAAAAGCCGCGTCGTTACAGATCGCGCCGATATCGCCGCAGTGGTTGGCCAGCCGCTCCAGTTCGGCCATCAGCGCCCGCAGCCAGTGCGCGCGTTCGGGGATGGCCGTTTCGGTCGCCGCTTCGACGGCGCGGGCGAAGGCCAGCCCATAAGCCACGGTGCTGTCGCCCGATACCCGTCCCACCAGTCGGGCCGCCCGCTCCGGTGGCGCGCCCGCCAACAGCGCTTCGATGCCTTTGTGGACATAGCCCAGCCGTTCTTCCAGCCGCACCACCGCCTCACCGTTGGCGGTAAAGCGGAAATGGCCGGGTTCTATGATGCCGGCGTGCACCGGCCCCACCGGAATCTGGTGCAGGCTTTCGCCTTCCGCCGGCAGAAACGCATAGGGCGGTAGGGTACGGGGCGGATGGCGCGCCGCACCGAGCGGATGAGCCACCGGCCAACGGCCATGATCCAGCCACGGCCGCAGATCCGGCGGGTCCGTCGCTTGCAGGCCGACCAGATCGGCAATGGCGCGCTCCAGCCGTTGCGCGGGCGAATGGCGGCGGCCCACCGACGGAAACCGACCGTCCAAACACGGCAGACTTGCTACCCCCAATGTGCTGCCCGCCTCCTCGTACAGCGCCAGATGCACCGTATCCGTTTCGCCCCACAAACCCAGCAGGATCAACGACCCACCCGCCAGGGCTTGGATCAAGTCATACCAAGCTTCCGGGTTTATGATCGCGCGCGGCCAGGGATGATGTCGGACGATGGCCTGCCCGGTCTTCAAAACATCCCACAATACGGAAGATTTGCCGATAGGTTCGATTTTAGTAGTCATGCCTTTGCATTCACTTTTATCGTCACTTCATTATAATGCAGGAATCCTATAGACATCCTTTTTTGTAGATTGTTTGAGGATTAAAGAAGCGACTTGCTGATTAGGGTAATAGAGACCTTTTCCAGTTTTTTCCCATGCCGTAATTTCTTTCAACAGTTCTTTGCGCTCGGAAAGATTTCCTATAAACACCCTAGTAGATACAATATTAAAAACTATAGAACAAACGAGCAGACCAACTACAGCTAATTTTATTGAAGCAATTTTTGGATACTGCTCGATGATGGTCCAATATGTCAAAATCAGCACGAGGCTTGAAAGAATTTTATATCTTGGAGCAAAGGCTTGCTCGATACCAAACCCAGCTCTGCCTAGGGCGATAATAAAAACAGTCAGAAAAATGAACAATAAAAAATAATATATGACAGGGTTTTTTTGATAATACCCAGAATAGGTAACATAAATAAAAAAAAATGACTTCTACTAACCCTGTCAGAAAAGCTAAGGGCTTAGTAAACCCCATGCACGAGCCAAGAAGCAACAATATATATTGAACTATCTGCACGGGCTGCAATAAAGCCCTAGGCACGGAAGGATGCTGCTCTACGCTACGATAATTTTTAAAATACACAAAACAAATCAAAAGTATCAAGATAATCAAAACGACCAACAAGTGCGAGCGCTTTACAGTAAAAGACCTCTTTACAAATGCCGTATTATTCATTTGCTCCGCAATAAATGACCTTGCCTCTCCAAAAAATAGGACAAAAAATACTAACAAACCATTGGCGCTGGTAAAAGCCGCCATCACCGAAAAGGAACCCGCTAAAAAATATCCTGACCAAGTTTCTCTATTCCAAAAACAAAAAGCCAGTAAGGCGAACAAAAGGACAAAATAATTTTGCAAAGCTCCGGTAGCCCATGTCATGTTTTCCCAGGCTTGAGGTTGAAATAATAAATACGGTACAGGCATAAAAAAGATTGTAGGAGTTTTTTGCAAGTTAAACAGCTTCAATAAGAGAGCAAAAATCAACAAAAACGCTAGATTCCCTACATAGATCAAATTTCTGAAATCTACCTGTCCAAATAAGTCATAGAAGACTTCAGCAACCAGTCGAGTCCAGACAACTCTATGTTCGTTATGTTGCTCAAATAAAGTTTGATACCTAAGCGAACCGGGCGTGTTTAAATAAGCCAATACCGTATCATAATCATCCAATATCGGGATATTGACACTAAAATGAACAACTAAAAATACATGACTTATAACAGGAATAAGGGCCAATAGAAAATAAGCAAAAAAGGATCGTTGAAAAGCGGGCGCCTTTAAAAATCCCACTCCATCCCCTCAGCCCAGCAAAACCGCGACGTGATTGAACCAAGCGACCAGCGGTCCCGGCAACCAAATTCCGGCCAGCAACACCAACGTCAAGTGCAGCAGCATCGGGAAGGTGCTGGCTTCGACCGAAACGACCGGGGCATTGTCCGGCACGCCGAAGGCCAAGCCGTGCAACCGCCACAACAGCGTGCCGAACGCCAGCAGCAAGCCGGCCACCACCACCAAAGCCAGCAGCGGCTGGCGGGCGAAGGTGGAACTGACCACCAAAAACTCGCTCATGAACACCCCGAACGGCGGCATCCCGGCAATGGCGATCACCCCCGCCACCAGGCCCCAGCCCAGCAGCGGGTGGGTGACGGTCAAGCCGCGAATGGCCGAAATCCGCTGGGTACCCTTGACCTGGGAAATATGGCCGACCGCGAAGAAAATCGCCGATTTGGTCAGGCTGTGCATGGTCATGTGCAAAAGGCCGGCGAAATTGGCCAGCGGCCCGCCCATGCCGAAAGCGAAGGTGATGATGCCCATGTGCTCGATGGAGGAATAGGCGAACAGCCGCTTGACATCGCCCCGCCGGTAAAACATCAGGCCGGAGAACAGCAACGACAGCAACCCCAGCATCACCATCAACGGTCCCGGCGCCAGCGCCCCCGGATTGGCGTTCATCAGCATCTTGAAGCGCA
>DPWB01000071.1 GCA_003527885.1 Candidatus Competibacteraceae bacterium | reverse complement strand
GTCCCTCGGCGGAAGCGTCAGATGTGTATAAGAGACAGGGGCAGGAGATGCTTGCCGCGCCATTTATGTTTATGGGTTTGCCTGAAGCGGTGTGGCGCGCCGCGCCCGCCGTGGCACGGGCGCGCTCTTGACCGTCGCCTGAAACCGTCGGGGGTCGTAAGGCCCTCTATTGGCTCCTGATTCCCGGCGAGGGCTGATGATAAGCTGTCCGCGCCGGAGGAGTCCACTAGTTTGTAATCGAGGCTGCAAGGTGCAGCATTTTCCTGATCGGGGGGTGTCAGGGCGCCGGACCGTCCAGCCAACCCTTCAGGGTGGGAAGCGCCGCATGGCGGGTCAGATCGACTTGCAAGGGAGTGATCGAGATAAAGCGTGCCCGCACGGCATGGAAATCCGTACCCGGTCCGGCGTCCTGTTCGGGGCCGGACGGACCCACCCAGTAAATCGGGCGGCCGCGCGGATCGGTGCTTTTGATGACCGGTTCGGCCTTGTGGCGGTGGCCGAGCCGGGTCGCCTGTAAGCCGGCCAACTGTTCCCACGGCAGATCCGGCACGTTGACGTTGAGGATCACATCGGGCGGCAGCGTTCGCTCGCGCAGGCGTTTCACCAGCCAGAGCGCGGCCCTGGCGGCGGTGTCGAGATGTTCGGGCTGGTAGGCGGCTTGCGAAATGGCGATCGCCGGCAAGCCCAGAAAACGGCCTTGCATCGCCGCCGCCACCGTGCCGGAGTAGATCACGTCATCGCCCAAGTTGGGGCCGTGGTTGATGCCCGAGACCACCATGTCCGGCTCCTGTTCCAGCAAGCCGGTGATGGCGACGTGGACGCAGTCGGTCGGCGTGCCTTCGACGCTGTAAAAACCGTTTTCATGGCGGGCGACGTAGAGCGGATTTTTGAGGCTGAGCGAGTTGCTGGCGCCGCTGCGGTCGCGGTCGGGCGCCACCACGATGATCTCCGCCAATTCGCGCAGGGCGGCGGCCAGACGGAGCAGGCCCGGCGATTGGTAGCCGTCGTCGTTGCTGATCAGGATGCGCATGATCGAGAGGGTTCTCCTGTGAGGCGAACTGAGCGAGTCTAGGATATCTGGCCGGACTGACGTTAGAATGACAGTCGTTTGTCGGCCCGCGCCGTGTCTGGCCGTTTCAGCGAGTCGCCCCATGAGCAAGCCGCCCGTGCTCGATCCCCTGGATCGGGAGCTATTTCGACGAACCGTCGGCGCGGTCAGGCCGTTGCGCTGTGACCGGATCGATCCTGTCGCGCTTCGGGCGACTCCGATCCCGCGCTTCAGCTTGGCCGACGAGCGGCAAGTGTTGGCCGATATGGTGTCGGACTATTTCGAGCCGGCGGACTTGGAGACCGGCGAGGAATTGTACTACCGCCGCGAGGGCGTGCAGCAGGCCGTGCTGCGCAAGTTGCGGCGCGGCCAGTTTCAGGTCGGCGCGGTGCTGGATCTGCACGGCATGACCGCCGCCGCCGCCCGGGACGCGCTGGCCGTTTTCCTGCAACGTGCCCGCCGCGACAACCTGCATTGCGTGCGCATCATCCACGGCAAGGGCAACGGTTCCCGCCACCGGGGACCGGTGCTCAAGCAAAAGATCAACCATTGGCTGCGCCAGCGCGACGAGATTTTGGCTTTTTGTTCGGCCCGCGCGGTCGATGGCGGAACCGGCGCGATCTATGTGCTGCTGCGGCGCAAGCGTTAGAGCCGCGCTATCATGATGGGATGGTGGCGGCCGCAACGCGAATTCTATCGGCCCGGCCGCTATTTTTCGATGAAGCGATCGGCGAGCAACCCACGAGGAGAGCGAAATGGCAAGTGTAGGTTATCACGAACCCACCGACGAACTGTCCGCGCAAACCCGCGATATGCACCGGGCCATCGTTTCCCTGATGGAAGAATTGGAGGCGGTGGATTGGTACAACCAGCGGGTCGACGCCTGCAAGGATCAAGCCTTGAAAGCAATTCTCGCGCACAATCGGGATGAGGAAAAAGAACATGCGTCCATGCTTTTGGAATGGATTCGCCGCAAAGACCCGAAGTTCGATGAAGAGTTGAAAGGCTACCTCTTCACCGATAAGCCGATCCACGACAACCACGACTGAGCTGCTCGGCCGGCCGGTGTTTCTTCCTCGCGCGCAGAGAGAGTGCGCTTGCGAGGCCGCGAACCGAGTGAGAAGGTTGTCATGCTGAAAAATTCCGCCACGCACTACGGTGCAGTCGCTCGATTCTTACACTGGTCGGTGTTCCTGCTGTTCGTCTATCAGTACCTCAGCGCCAACATCATGACCCGTCTCGCACGGGACAAGCTGGCGCTCGGCTTCACTCAAAGCGACTATTACGACTGGCACAAATCCATCGGTTTGCTGTTGCTCGGTCTGGCGCTGTTGCGCTGGCTGTGGCGTAAACTGACCCCGCTGCCGGAGTGGGCGCCCACCCTGTCGGCGGCGGAGCGGGCGATCTCGCACCGCAATGAAACCTTGCTGTACGGGTGCATGTTCCTGCTGCCCATCAGCGGCTATCTGTTCGTGATGGCGGGCGGTTTCGGGGTCAAGCTGTTCGGGCTGCACGATCTGGCGAACCCCGTCGGCAAGCACGAGTTGCTGGCCACGCTGGCGCGGGTCGTTCATATCGTCGTCGGTTATGCCGCCGTGGTGGTCATCGCTTGGCATGTCGGACTCGGCCTCAAGCACCACTTATTCGACCGGGACCGGTTTTTGAATCGGATGTTGCCCTTCAGGCGGCAGTGATTTCTTAGAAGCGTCCGGGCCACCTCAAATCGGTTCAACCAGGCGGGTTAGCGAAGCCGCGTTCGCGGCAGCGCACCCCGATAAACGCCTGTTGAGAAGGGCGCTGGAGACCGCCACGATCCTTGAGTCGGGAAAAATTCGGCCGGCCACAAGGTCAACGAACCCCAGCCGTAGCCCAATTCCAGAATGTCCCGATCGGGAATCGCCAGTTGAGGATGATCGGAGGCCTCTTGGCGCACTTCTTGGCTTGGGCGCGGTCTTGAAGGATAAGTTCATTGAACGCCTGGAGAATTTCCATGTTACGCGTTGCTGTCATCGTCTGCGGACTGCTGCTTGGCTTGTTGGTGACGGCAATTTTGATTGCTGGCAACCACGGTAGCGTGCTGGGCGGCTTCCGATATGTGGCCGCCGATCCCTGGGGGATCGTTGCCTTGTTGGATCTCGGTGTGGGGCTGTTGTTCGTTGCGGTTTGGATCGCCTTGGTCGAACCCGTCCCCTGGCAGGCGGTGGTGTGGATCATCGCCTTGTTCGTGCTCGGCAACGTGATCACCCTTGCTTTCCTGTTGTCACGCACCTGCCGGGCACGCCATGTGCGGGATTTGTTTCTACCCTCTCGTTCTGGCGAACGCTCTTGAGCGGATGGCGGCGATCTTTGGCGCTGAGGTATTTACAGATTGCTGTTGATCGTCAGAGTCGCACCGGTCATGCAACCCGATTCGGTGGGATCACACAGGAACGCGATAACCTTGGCCACGTCGGCGGGGGTGGTGCGAGTGCGCAGATGTGGCGCGGCATTGCGCAGCATGGCCGTATCCACCGCGCCCGGTGCGACGCCGTTGACCCGGATATTGCGGTCTCGGCCTTCGGCCGCCAGCGCCTCGGTCAGGCCGGTCAAGGCGAATTTGCTGACTGTGTAGGCGGCATAGCCGGGAAATTTTTCGGTATTTTGCACCCCTCCCAGCGAAGATACATTGACGATGCCGCCGCCGCGATCTTGCATCAACCGAAACGCTTGTCGCGCGCACAGCGCCGCGCCGCGCAGGTTCACGGCCATCAACTGGTCCCAGTCGGCCAGCGCCAAGTCCACAAACGCGCCACCCAACAGCATGGCGGCATTGTTGACCAGGATATCGAGCCGGCCAAATTCGACAGCGATTCCTTCAAAGACCGTTTGCACCGCCACATCGTCAGCGACATCCAGCACTTGATACGACGCGCTTAGGCCGGCGGCGCGCAGTCGCGCGACCGTGGCGGTCAGCTCGGATTCAGTCCGGCTTGCCACAATGACGTGGGCGCCCTTGCGCGCCAGCGCTTCGGCGGTGGCGGCGCCGATGCCCCGACCGCCGCCGGTGATCAGCGCTACGTGATGTGACAGGGATAAAGGTGCAGGTTCCATGATGCTAGGATGGAGGCGGCATGAGGGTGTATTGAACGATAGTTTATCGCTGTCAACTCAAATTTTGAGCCACTTCAATAGAGTGTGATCGGAGGATTCAGCTAGGCCATCGGTGGAAATCATCGAGAAAGATTGCATGAGTGCTATAAAGTCAAGATAAAAGGAGAGGTTTTTTGAGGTTTTACACGATCTGACTGGGATTAATAGTGGCCGATTCATTTGGCGTGAATTTTACGTGTTAATGTGTTTGGCGACCAGTTAAATGAGACAGCTTACGAATTTGTAAGGTTGTCGTTGACCAACGTTTGTCCCTGTTCTGGGGCGTTTAAAATGGGCTTCGGCTGTTGGAAATTCCGATTTATAGCTATAGGTCGGAAGGGTAATGAGTGATTCTATAATAAGCAGGCGATAACTATGAAGGATACACCTCTCGTTTCATTGATCATACCTGCGCATAATGCGGAAGGCTTTCTTGCGGAATGCCTCGAAAGCATTTTATCCCAGACATACCAAACGATTGAAA
>DPWB01000062.1 GCA_003527885.1 Candidatus Competibacteraceae bacterium | reverse complement strand
GGATTTGTTTTTTTTTTTTTTTTTAATGATACGGCGTCCACCGAGACCTACGCTAGAGCGCTCGTCTGCAGCGTCAGATGTGTATAAGAGACAGCGTCAACGCCGAGCACCAGAGTAAAATCGTCGAATTGGTTGAATTGAATAATGATCTGGACAATCTGATCACCAGCACCCGGATCGCGACGCTGTTCCTTGACGAAAACATGATCATCCGCCGGTTCACACCGGGCATCAAACGGATATTCAAGATGCTGGACGGCGACGTGGGGCGTCCGGTGAGCCACCTGCTCCATACCCTGGCGGACGTGGAGCCTTACCAGCTCGCTCGGGCAGTGATGCGCGGCGACGGTGAGCAGGAACGCGAAGTCCACACCGAGGACGGCGCTTGGTTTTTAATGCGGGTCTTGCCTTATCATGTCAGCGCGGAAACGGTCTCCGGCGTGGTGCTGACCTTTACCGACATCAGCTTGCTCAAGATGGCGCGGGAAGCATTGTCGGAGCGGGAGACGCGGCTGACCAGCTTGTATCGCGCCGTGCCGGTCGGGGTCGGGCGGATCGCCAAGCGCGTGTTTCTGGAAGCCAACCGGCAGCTGTGTCAAATGTTGGGGTATGACAGCGAGGAACTGATCGGCCGGAGCACGCGCGTGCTATACCTATCGGACGACGCGTTCGAATCCGCCGGCAAAGATTTTTACGGGCGCATCCAGGAGCAAGGCGCGGGGACGGTGGAGACGCGCTGGCGGCGCCGGGATGGGATGGTTGTGCCGGTACTGATCAGCGGTTCGGTGCTCGATCCCGAAAATCCCGACGACGGGGTGACCTTTGCCGTGCTGGATCTGTCGGATCGCGAGAGCGCGCTCGCCAAGCTGCGCGAGTCGGAGCGCGTGGCCCACGCCGCGCTCGATGCGCTGACCGCGCACATCGCCATCCTCGACGAAACGGGTACGATTCTCACGGTCAATCGGGCGTGGCGAAAATTTGCCCTGAAAAATGGTGGTGCGTTGGATCAGGTGGCCGAGGGCGTCAACTATTTGGAGGTGTGCGACCGGGCCCAGGGCGACGAGGCCGGTGACGCCGCCGCCTTTGCCGCGGGCATCCGCGCCGTGCTGCGCGGAGATTGCCAGCGGTTCGTGTACGGCTATCCTTGCCATTCGGCGTCGGAGCAACGTTGCTTCGTGGGGCGGGCGATCCGCCTGCCCGGCGAAGGACCGACCCGCGTCGTGGTGGCCCACGAGCTTAGCAGGGCCGGTCCAGCGGAGAACGGTGGCCTCCCCTAAGGTCGAGCGGGGCCATGTCTTGAGTGGAATCAGGGTGCTATATGATGCAAAACGAGCAAGATCAAGCAAGAAGCCTCCGGGAGAAAGCCGAAGCCAGCGCGGCGCGGCGCGGCGCGGACGCGCTGGAATTTTCCGCTGAACCCGGCAAGCTGATCCACGAACTCCAGGTCCATCAGATCGAGCTGGAGATCCAAAACGAAGAATTGCGCCGCGTCCTGGGCGAGCTGGAACAATCCCGCAATCAGTTTTCCCTGCTGTTTCATCAAGCCCCGATCGGCTATCTGGTATTGAACGATGTCGGCCTGATTCACGAGGTCAACGAAACCTTCAGCCGGATGGTGAACGCCACGCGCGAGCGCTTGATCGGAACCCCGTTCTCGGAATGCATGGAGGGTGACGACCGGGGGGTGTTTCTGGCGCGCTATCGGGCGTTTTTCAGCAACCCGGCGGGAAAAAGCCTGGAAGCGCTGATCTTGCGGGCGCAGGGTCCGGCGTTTTACGCGCACATGGAAGGCACCATCATCACTACCGCCTTGGGGCGCCAGCAGCCGAACAGCGTTCCCCTGCTGTTTTTGGCGGTCACCGACATTACCGCCCGCAAATGGGCGGAGGAAAAACGCCTGCAGTTGGAGCGCCAGATGCAGCAGACCCAGAAGCTGGAAAGCCTGGGGGTGCTGGCCGGGGGCATCGCGCACGATTTCAACAACTTGCTGACGGTCATCCTGGGCAACGCCAGCATGGCCCTGGACGAGCTGCCGCCGATCACCGCCGCCCGCGACAGCCTGCTGGCGATCGAGGAAACCTCCCTGCGCGCCGCCGAGCTGTGCCGGCAGATGCTGGCCTATTCGGGCAAGGGCCAGTGCGTCATCGAAAACATCCGGGTGCGCGAGCTGATCGGCGAAATGGTTTCCCTGCTCAAGGCCTCGATCAGCAAGAAAGCGATCTTCAACCTGAACCTGAAAGACGGCTTGCCCCCGCTGCGCGGCGACCCCAGCCAAATCCGCCAGGTCATCATGAACCTGGTGATCAACGCCTCGGAAGCGCTCGGCGAACACAGCGGCGCGATCACGATTTCGACCGGCGTCATGGAGTGCTCGCGCGACTATCTGACCGAAGCGTTTCTGGACGAGAGCCTGGCCGAGGGCTCGTATGTGTGGCTGGAGGTGTCCGATACCGGCTGCGGCATGGATCAGGAAATCCAGCGGCGCATCTTCGAGCCGTTTTTCACCACCAAATTTACCGGGCGCGGCTTGGGCTTGTCGGCGGTGCTGGGCATCGTGCGCGGCCACAAAGGCGCGCTCAAGGTTTACAGCGAACCGGGCCGGGGCACAGCCTTCAAGGTCTTGTTCCCCGCCGTGCTGGAGGAAAAAGCGCTGGTGAACCGCACCTTGGGCGTAAAAGCGGGCGCTTGGAAAGGCGCGGGCACCATTCTGCTGGTGGATGATGAGGAGTCGGTGCGGATCATGGGAACCCGGATGCTGGAGCGTGTCGGGTTTGAGGTGCTGGCCGCCTCGGATGGCCGTGAAGCGTTGGAAATCTACCAGGAACGGCCGGACGATATCGCGCTGGTGTTGCTGGATTTGACCATGCCCGACCTGGACGGCGAGGAGACCTTCCGCGAGCTGCGCCGGATGGACCCGAACGTCTGCGTGGTGATGTCGAGCGGCTATACCGAAAGTGAAATCGCGCCGCGTTTCGCGGGCAAGCGGCTGTCTGGCTTCCTGCAAAAGCCTTATACCCTGAACGCGCTCACCCAATGCCTGCGCGGCGCGTTGGGCACTCAAATACCGCGGGAAGAGCCGGCGGTGTCTCAAGACGGCCGGGCGTGACGGACGGAGCGCCGTAGGGGGCGGGCCGCGCCACGCGGGGGTGAAAGCGAGGAGCGCTTGAAAAACGGCACAGGCCAACCGAGAATCGAGCTTTCGATGGGCGCGAGCGCGCTGGCCGGTGGTCGCACCGTCCAGCGGTTACGGCATAGAAGGTTTATTGGAGCGGGCCGGGTTTTTTAAAAGCAAAACAGGAGCACTGAAATGGCTGGATGGTTTGAGTTGAGTAAAAGTAAAGACGGGCAATTTCGCTTTGTTTTAAAAGCGGGTAACGGTGAAACCATTCTCTCTAGCGAGCTTTACAAGGCCAAAAGCTCGGCGCAAAACGGGATAGAGTCGGTCCAGAAGAATTCGGCCTCGGACGAGCGTTACGCCAAGAAAGAGGCCAGCAACGGCAAATTTTATTTCGTGCTCAACGCCGCCAATCACCAGGTCGTCGGCACCAGCCAGATGTATGCCGAAGAACGCTCGCGGGACGGGGGGATCGCTTCGGTCAAGCAAAACGGTTCAAGCACTGAAATCAAAGATTTAACCGCCTGATATTTCAATCGAGCGAAGTGGCGGGAGCCCCGGCCGACGGCCGGGGTTCCCACAAAATTCACACCATCTGGCGCAGCACGTACTGCAAAATGCCGCCGTGCTGGTAATAGCGAGCCTCCTGGGGGGTGTCGATACGGGCCACGGCGGTGAAGGCTTTCACCGGGCCGTCTTCGGCCGCCGCCTTCACGGTGACCTGCCGACCCTGCGCCAGCCCATCCGCCAGCAAATCATCCATCCCCTCGATCGTGAAAACCTCCTGACCGGTCAGGCCCAGCGTGGCGGCGCTCTCGCCGGCTTGGAACTGGAGCGGCAGAATACCCATGCCGATCAGGTTCGAGCGGTGGATGCGCTCGTAGCTTTCCGCCAGCACCGCCCGCACCCCGAGCAGCATCGGGCCTTTGGCCGCCCAATCGCGCGACGAACCCGACCCGTACTCTTTTCCGGCGATGACGATCAACGGCACGCCGTCTTGTCGGTAACGCTCGGACGCCTCGAAGATGCTCGTGATCTCCCCCGAGGGCAGATGGCGGGTGACGCCGCCCTCGGTGCCGGGCGCGAGCCGGTTGCGCAGGCGCACGTTGGCGAAAGTGCCGCGCACCATGACTTCGTGGTTGCCGCGCCGCGAGCCGTAGGAATTGAAATCCTTCGGCTCCACGTTGTGTTCCATCAGATAGCGGCCCGCCGGGCTGTCGCGCTGGATCGAACCGGCCGGCGAGATGTGATCGGTGGTGATGCTGTCGCCCAGCAGCGCCAGCACCCGCGCGCCGCCGATCGGTTTGATCGCGGCGGGCTGTTCGCCCATGTCGGCGAAATACGGCGGCAACCGGACATAGGTGGAATCCGGCTCGAACTGAAACAGATCGCCCGCCGGCACCTCCAGCGAACGCCAGGCGTCGTTGCCGGTGTAAACGTCGGCATAGACCGACCGAAACATTTGGGCATCCAGCGCCTGTTCGACCGTTTCCGCCACCTCGCGCTGGCTCGGCCAGAGGTCTTTCAGATAGACCGGTTGGCCGGTCGGATCGCGTCCCAACGGCTCGCGCGTCAGGTCGATGTCGATGCGGCCAGCGAGCGCGTAGGCGACCACCAGCGGCGGCGAGGCGAGATAGTTGGCGCGCACTTCGGGATGTACCCGGCCCTCGAAGTTGCGGTTGCCGGAGAGCACCGCCGCCACCATCAGATCGTCCTCGGCGATGGCTTCCGAGATTGCCGATGGCAACGGGCCACTGTTGCCGATGCAGGTGGTGCAGCCGTAACCGACCGTGAAGAAATTGAGCTTTTCTAGGTAGGCCAGCAAACCGGAGGCGGCCAGATACTCAGTCACCACCTTGGAGCCGGGCGCCAGGCTGGTCTTGACCCAGGGCCGGGCCGACAGGCCCCGTTCGACCGCTTTTTTGGCGAGCAATCCCGCCGCCACCAACACCGATGGATTGGAGGTGTTGGTGCAACTGGTGATGGCGCAGATCACCACCGAACCATCCGTGATGTCGGAATCGGCGATGGTGCCAGCGGGGGCGGGTTGGTCATTGCCGACCTGCTTGCCCGCCGCGTCCAGTTCGCCCAGATTGGACGTGGCGCGTACCGGCGGCTGATCCCGCGTCGCGCTGGTGGGCGCTGGCAAGGGCTGATGGGCGCGGTAATCGGCCAGCGCCGCGTCGAAGGACGATTTCACCGCACTGAGCCGCACCCGATCCTGCGGCCGCAAGGGGCCGGCCAAGCTCGGCTCGACGGTGGCCAGATCGAGCGCCAACACCTCGGTATAGCTCGCTTCGGGCGCATCCACCGTCAAAAACAGGCCCTGCTCTTTGGCGTAGGCTTCGACCAAAGCGACCTGTTCCTCCGGCCGACCGGAAAAGCGCAGATAGCGCAGCGTCTCGGCGTCAATCGGAAAAATGCCGCAGGTCGCGCCGTATTCGGGAGCCATGTTGGCAATGGTGGCCCGATCCGCCAGCGGCAACCCCAACACCCCATTGCCGAAGAATTCGACGAATTTGCCGACCACGCCGTGCTTGCGCAGCATTTGGGTGACCGTCAGCACCAAATCGGTCGCGGTCGCGCCTTCAGGCAACTGACCGCTGAGGCGCACGCCGATCACCTGCGGCAACAACATGCTGACCGGCTGGCCGAGCATGGCGGCTTCCGCCTCGATACCGCCTACCCCCCACCCCAGGCAACCCAAGCCGTTGATCATGGTGGTGTGCGAGTCGGTGCCGACCAGCGTGTCGGGGTAGGCTTGGCCGTCCGCCGCCATGACTACCCGCGCCAGAAATTCCAGATTGACCTGATGGACGATGCCGGTATCCGGCGGCACGCAACGGAAATTGGCGAACGCCTGCTGGCCCCACTTGAGAAAGCGATAGCGCTCGCGGTTGCGGGAAAATTCCAGTTCGGCATTCTGTTCCAGCGCGTGCGGGCCGCCGAAGAAATCGACCTGCACCGAGTGGTCGATGACCAATTCGACCGGTTGGAGCGGGTTGATGGTTTTGGGATCGCCGCCCAGTCGCACCATCGCCTCGCGCATCGCCGCCAGATCGACCACCGCCGGTACGCCGGTGAAATCTTGCAATAGCACTCGTGCCGGGGTGAAGGCAATTTCTTGGGTCGGTTCGGCTTTGGCCCGCCAGCGGGCGACAGCTTCGATGTCATCGGCGCGGACGGCGTGACCATCCTCGGTGCGCAGCAGGTTTTCGAGCAGAATCTTGATCGAGAACGGCAGGCGCACGGCATCGGGATGCTGTGCATACACGGCATCGAGCCGGTGAATGTCGAATCGCTGGCCGGACACGCTGAGATGGGCTTGACTGCCGAAGGAATTAAAACTCATGACAAAATCCTCGCGGTGAGTGTGGGAAGCCGCCGATCTGGGTTTAACGCCGTCGGATGCGTGGCAAGCGATTTAAGGCGACACCATCCGTTCGGGGCGGACGTAGCGGTCGAAATCCTCAGCGCTCATAAAGCCAAGCTGCACGGCTGCCTCTTTCAGCGATAGATTCTGCTCGTAAGCCAGCTTGGCGACTTGGGCGGCGCGGTCGTAGCCGATGACCGGATTGAGCGCGGTGACCAGCATCAGCGAATCCGCCAGATGGCGGGCGATGGTTTCGCGGTTCGGCGCGATGCCGGCCACACAGTGGCGGGTGAAGCTGTCGCAGGCGTCGGCCAGCAAACCGACCGATTCCAGCAGGTTATAAATCAAGACCGGCTTGAACGTGTTAAGTTCTAGGTGGCCGCTGGCCCCGGCGATGCCGACGGTGACATCGTTGCCCATCACCTGCGCCGCGACCATCGTCAGCGCCTCCGCCTGGGTGGGGTTGACCTTGCCCGGCATGATCGAGCTGCCCGGTTCGTTGGCCGGCAGGGTGATTTCCCCGATCCCGCAGCGCGGCCCGCTGCCCAGCAGACGGATGTCGTTGGCGATCTTCAGGCACGCCACCGCCAACACCCGCGTAGCCCCGCTGGCTGCAACGATGGCGTCGTGGGCCGCCAGGGCGGCGAATTTGTTGGGCGCGCTGACAAAGGGCTGGCCGGTCAGCGCGGCGATGTGCGCGGCGGCTTGGCGGGCGTAGTCGGGATGGGTGTTGAGGCCGGTGCCGACGGCGCTGCCGCCGAGCGCCAGTTCGTAAAGTCCCGTCAGCGCCGCTTGAATCTGCCGTTCCGCGAAGCCGATTTGCGCGGCGTAACCGCCGAATTCCTGGCCGAGGGTGAGCGGGGTGGCGTCCATCAAGTGGGTGCGGCCGATTTTGACGATCTCTTTGAAATCTTCGCTCTTTCGTTCCAATGCCGCGCGAAGTTGGGCCACCGCCGGCAACAGCCGCCGCTGGATTTCTCCGGCTGCGGCGACATGCATCACGGTGGGAAACACGTCGTTCGATGATTGGGAATGGTTCACGTCGTCGTTGGGGTGGATCGGCTGCTTCGAGCCGAGCGGCTGACCGGCCAGCTCGTTGGCGCGGTTGGCGATCACCTCGTTGGCGTTCATGTTCGATTGGGTGCCGCTGCCGGTCTGCCAGACCACCAGCGGAAACTGGTCGTCGAATTGGCCCGCGATCACCTCGTCGGCCGCTCGGACGATGAGCGCGGCTTTCCGCTCGTCGAGTTCACCAAGCTCGCGGTTGGTCAGCGCCGCCGCTTTCTTGACCAGACCGAAAGCGCGGATGACCGC
>DPWB01000383.1 GCA_003527885.1 Candidatus Competibacteraceae bacterium | reverse complement strand
TCGCCGATCATGATGTCGATCTGATAATCCTCCAGCGCCGGATACAGCACTTCTTCCACCACCGGACTCAGCCGGTGAATCTCGTCGATGAACAGTACGTCGCGCGGTTCCAGGTTGGTGAGCAACGCGGCCAGATCGCCGGGCCGCTCGATCACCGGCCCCGAAGTCTGGCGCAAATTGACCCCCATCTCGGCGGCGACGATGTGGGCGAGCGTGGTCTTGCCCAGTCCCGGCGGCCCGAACAGCAGGACGTGATCCAGCGCCTCGCCGCGCGCCCGCGCCGCCTGGATGAAAATTTCCAGCTGTTCCCGCATCGCCTGTTGGCCGATGTATTCCGCCAGCCGCTTGGGGCGGACGGCGCGATCCAGCGTGGCGTCTTCCCCGCTGGCGGCTGGCGAAATCAGGCGTTCCGACGAAGGCGATGAAGTCATGGCGATAAAACGGGAAGTCCAAAGCTGTTTTACTGGAGAGTGTAAAGCCAAACGGCCGCCGACGCCGCCCGATTTGCGATTCTAAACGGCGCGGCGCCCGCTCAACGCCGCACGCTGGCTTGCAGCGCCTGGCGGATGATCGTCTCGCTGCTCAAGCCATCCGCTTCGACCGCTTGCACCATGCGCGACGCTTCCGGCAGCTTGTAGCCCAGCGCCACCAAAGCGCTGATGGCGTCCTCGACGGGGCTTGTCTCTGCCCTGGGAACCCGCCCACCCGTTGCCGTGACAGCCATCGGATTCAACGCCAGCTCGCCGATACGGTCGCGCATTTCGATGATCAGGCGTTCGGCGGTTTTCTTGCCGATGCCCGGCAGGCGGGTCAGCGACAACGCATCGCCCTCGCGCACGCAACGCGCGAACAGCTCCACGCTCATCCCGGACAGAATCAACAGCGCCAGCCGCGGGCCGATGCCGGTCGCCTTGATCAGGTTGCGAAACAGCGCGCGCTCGTCGGTGCTGGCGAAACCGTACAGGGTGTGGGCATCCTCCCGCACCGCCAGATGGGTGAACAGCACGACCTCCGCGCCCACCTCCGGCAAGGTTTGAAAGGTGGTCAGCGACGCCTCCAGCTCGTAACCGACCCCGTGCGCGTCGATCAGCAGATAGGGCGGCCGCTTCCAGGCCAGCAGCCCGCGCAAACGCCCGATCATCGCCGCCGCCCGGCCAGCGCGATGGCCGCGCCCAAGCGCTGGCGGGTCTGCCGGGTGTGCGCGTGACAGATCGCCACCGCCAGCGCATCGGCGGCATCGGCCTGCGGCGCGTCGGGTAGATTCAGCAGCAAGCGGACCATGTGTTGGACCTGGAGCTTGTCGGCCGCGCCGCCGCCGACCACCGCTTGCTTGATGGCGCGCGGCGCGTATTCGCTGACCGGCAGCTCGGCCATCACCACCGCGCACAGCGCCGCGCCGCGCGCTTGGCCGAGCTTGAGCGCCGAATCGGGATTGCGGTGCATGAACACTTGCTCGACGGCCGCTTCCACGGGTCGATGGGCTTGGATGATGGCGGTCACGGCCTCGTAAATCGTCTTCAGGCGCTCCGGCAGCGGCCGGTCGCTGGCGGTCTGAATGCAGCCGCTGGCGACATGGTGGCTGCGTGGTCCATCCAGATCGATGATGCCGTAACCGGTGATTCGCGAACCGGGATCGATGCCCATCAGCCGGATCGTGGTCACGCTCAAAGTTTCGCCAGAATATCGTCGGGGATGTCAGCGTTGGAATACACGTTCTGGGTATCGTCCAAATCTTCCAGCATTTCCAGTAACTTGACCATTTTCTGAGCCTCTTCGAAGCCCAGGGTGGTACCGGACGCGGCCCGCTGGGTCACTTCGGCGCCTTCCGGCTCCAAACCGGCGGCGACCATCGTCTCCTTGATCCGGGAAAACGCGGCCGGCGCGGTCAGCACATCCACCGAGCCGTCGTCGTAGCTCACCACATCGTCGGCCCCGGCCTCGATGGCGACTTCCATGATGCGGTCTTCGTCGCAGCCGGCCGGATAGCTCAGCACGCCCTGTTCGCTGAACTGAAAAGCCACCGAACCGCTGGTGCCGAGATTGCCGCCGCACTTGCTGAAGGCGTGGCGGACTTCCGCCACCGTCCGATTGCGGTTGTCGGTCATGGCGTCCACCAGCACCGCCACCCCGCCCGGGCCGTAACCTTCGTAGCGGATTTCCTCGTATTCGACCCCTTCCAGCGAACCGGCGCCGCGCTTGATGGCGCGGTCGATGGTGTCGCGCGGCATGTTGGCGGCCAGCGCCTTGTCCATCACCAACCGCAGCCGGGGATTGGTGCCGGGATCGCCGCCGCCCATGCGCGAGGCCACGGCGATTTCCCGAATCAGCCGCGTGAACAGTTTGCCGCGCTTGGCGTCCTGAGCGTTCTTCCGATGCTGGATGTTCGCCCATTTACTGTGTCCTGCCATGTAGAGCCTCTTGCCTGGGAATCTTGCGAAGGGGCATTCAGTTTAGCATTTTGTCAGCTCGGCGCGCAGGCCGACCGACGGCGCTGACCGCGTGGCTGACGGGAGACGCACCTGTGGAGTTGGCGGCTTGGCCCGCCAGAAAGCGGCGCTTCACCGGCCTTTCGGTTTTTCCCTACAACCCGTATTCCGCTTCGACCGCGCCGCGCCCGCCATCGATCGCGATGGTCTGGCCGCTGAAACAGCGCGCGTCGTCGCTGGCCAAAAACCCCACCAGCGCGGCGAGTTCGGGCGGTGCTCCCCAGCGTTCCAGCGGCGTCAGCTGATAAGTGGCGTCGATCAGGGATTTGTTTAGGGTTTCGGACATTTCGGTTTTGAAAAAACCCGGCGCGACGTGCATGACCCGGATGCCTTTTGGCCCTACCTCTCGGGCCAAAGCGCGGGAAAAACCGACTAACCCCAGCTTTGCCGCGTTGTGGTTGACTTGCCCCAGTTGGGCGACCAACCCGGAACCGATGTTGATGATCACGCCGCTGCGGTGGCCGGCCATGATGCGGACTGCCGCCTTGCTGCAATGGAACACGCCGTTCAAGTCGACATCCAGCACTTCCCACCAATCGCTGGCGCTCATCAGCAAAAAATAAGCGTCGCGGAGGATGCCGGCATTGTTGACCAGAATGTCCAAGCGCCGGTGCCGTTCGAACACGTCTTGAAACATCCGCTGTACTTGCTGCGGATCGGTCACATCCGCCCGATAGACAGAACCCTCGCCGCCGTCGCTCCGCAGTTGCTCCAAGGTGTCGCGGGCTTCTTGTTCGCGCCGCCGGTAGTTGATCACCACGTGAGCGCCGCGCCGCGCCAGCTCCAGCACCACGGCGCGACCCAAGCCGCGGGAACCGCCGGTCACCAACGCAACCCGCCTGTCGAGAGTAGCCATCGCCTGACCCCGAGCTTGACTTGTCGGTGTTTGCCGCGCCGCCCTTCAGCGGGATCGGCGTCCTGTCAAGGTCCGTTGCCACCGGCGGTCAGCCCGCCGTCCATGACCCACAGTTGGCCGGTGATATAACCGCTGTCCAGGACCAGAAACGCGAGGCACTTGGCCACGTCGACCGGTTCCGCCCAGCGCCGCAAGGGCGTGGTGGAGGCCAGGACGCGCTCGCTGGCCAACACTTTGATCTCGGGGGCATCCAGCAATCCGACCAACAAGCCGTTGACCCGTACCCCCAACCGGGCGTGACGGACACACAGGGTGCGCGTCATTCCGGCGATCGCACCGCGCGCGGCCGCCACGCAATGCCCCAGCTCGGTATCGGCGAACGAAGAGGCCAACAGAAACTGGTTGACGATCATTCCGTTATTATTATAAAGGGCGATGATGGCCGCAGCGGCCAAGTCGCGCTGATACAGCTTCAAGGCATAAGACTGGAGGTCGGCCACCCCGTTTTCCCCGTTCGGGACGAACAGGTTCACCAGGGCGTCCAGCCGACCGCAGCGCCCGGCGATTCCGGCCAGATTGAGTTCGACGTCGCCTTCGTCCAACGGCAGCTCGCTCAGATCGAGCACGCTGCCCTCAGCCGACAACTCCCGTGCGATAGCCGCGGTTCGCGCGGGTCGAGCGGCGTCGTACAGGGCGACGGTCATCCCGCGACGAACGAATTCCCGCCCCACCGCCAGCCCGAGGCTGGTTCCGGCCCCGTGGATCAGAACCGCCTGAACATCGGTATCGTCGCTTAGGTCGCCTGACATGTTTGAACTTTCAAAAACGGTGCCCGTGGCGGCCAACGGGCGGCTCGGCCCAAACCTGCGCACGCGTGCTGGAAGCCGGTTCCATCGCGGCCGATCCGAGTTCAGGCAATCGTCCGCCGGTAGGCGCGCCGATCCGCCAGCACGCCCGGAAAACGGTTATGACGACAATTGGCGGATCGGAGCGGGACAATGCGACCGGCGTCGTATTCGGTCCTCGCGCGATCCGTTTTATCAAAGTAGCTGTCTTGCCGGGGGCGAATGCGCAGGCTTTCATTGAAAATGAATGGAGCCGAAACGGTCTTCACCGTGTAGTCGCCACGCTGGCCGCCAAGGCGGTAATTCAACCCGACATAGGCGTAATCGACATCCAAAAAAGCCAGCGCAATCCAGCGGTTCAAAGTAAAAGAGAACGCGCGATTGACAACTTCTCCAATTTCAACGCCATCGGCATAGAGTTGCTCCCCGCACTCGATGGCCACCTCATTTCCCGCATCTTCTTCCAAGACTAGCCCAATCAGGCGCCGCCGGATGCCTTCGTCGAGCGCATTCTCGACGGCTGCCCGACCGATATAATCCTCTTTTTTGCGGCTCGCCACGATCCGGGTATTGAGTTCCAGAACATGAGTCGCCGAGCGTGCTTCACGGTGGATGTTGGTGAAGCGGTTTTCCAGCTTGCATAAATCGAGGGCGGCGTAGCCAGCGGGCCGTATCTCAAAAGCTCGGCCGACGTCTAACAGTTGTCGCCACAGATCGACCACGTACTCGACATCGACTTGTAGCAGATAACCGTATTCACCCGTCTTATCGGTACGGTATAACGTGAACAAAACACCGTCCAATTGGTTGCCAGAAGCGAACTCCAGATGGCGTATCCCGATGATCCCCGGCCCCGACAACAGTTTGAGCAGTTCCCAGGCATAAGGGCCGTCGAGGCCGACAAAGGATTGGCTGCGCGTTTCGTCAACGATCGAAGCCCGCCAACCCGCTGTGGCCAGCTCGGCGCCGAACAGCGCATAGACGCTATCCGGTTCGACGCCTTCGCTTAAAACTCGGTAATAATCTCCACAATTAGCGACCAGCACCTCACAAAACACGCTGCCGTCTTCATTAAGAACATAAGAAGGGATCAGGCAACCGTTAGGAAGACCCTTCAGATTGGAAAAGCAAAGCCTGTTAACCAACGGTAAGGCATCCGGTCCTTGAACTCTAAAATGACCCAGATAAGTATAATCCGCCAAGGCAATTCCTTTACGTATTTTCTTATAATCCTTTTCCAAGGTATCATGCACGTTGGCGACCAAGAGGCCATCCCGCCAGTCAATCGTTTCATTATTATTACCATAACATGCCGCTATCTTACTGAGCTTATTCATAATTTCGAACTCGCTTTACTCGATCTAGCTTCTAGCTTGTACAAAATCGGCCAGCGTGTTAATGGTCCTCATCGAGAAAATTTTTTCTTCCGGTAACGTGACGCCAAATCGAAATTGCAACCCAACAATAATATCTGCTGCGCTGATTGAATCCAGTGACAGACCGCCCCCAAACAGAAAGGTATCATCGTCGATTTCGTCTATACTGTATTGTAATTGAAGCCGATCAATCAATTCCTCTTTGACTGTTATCAAAATCTTCTTGCGTTGCTCGATTTTATCCCGCAAATCTTGGTTCATAGCGATTCCCAGCCATTAATTTTAGAGCCGCCAACTCAATCGAACAGATAATGCTCCAACGTTGCTAAAAGGCAGTGATAATTTTAAACCGATTTAAAACGAGCTCCCCTTACTGAGTCGCGGTGGCTTATCAGCTATAATTCGCCAACGCCCGCGAATGCCCGTTTAAGAGATTGTTTCAATCCAACACGCCAAGAACGGCAGCCCGTCGATGATCGTTGGCGGCCCGGCGCGGTGTGCGTGAAAGCCCGCCCGATGCAGCAACCTTTCGACGCCAAGGGGGGAAATGGTGATCAGCCGTTTGGCGTCCTGCGCGGCGGCATAGTGGATCGCTTCCCTGAGTAGGCCGATCGCTACCGTCGAAGAACCGATACCCGCCGTCGCGGCGGACCGGCCGTCGAAGTCCACCGCCGCGAACCGAGACAGCTCCCATACTTCGGGGCAGCACGGCACAGGCAGGCCGTTTAGCAGCCCGGGAAATACCTCTCCCAAAAGATAGGGGCGAGTGGTGGGAAGCAGCCTGGCGCAGCCCAGGATACGACCGTCGTCTCCTTGCGCGACCAAATAGACAGTATCAGGACGGTCGAACTGGTCCAGCTCCGCCCCGTCCCGCGTTCGGAGCTTCCACCCCAGTCGCTCGACGAAAACCGCATGGCGGTATCGAGCCACCTTCGAAGATAAATCTCCCGAAAATTCTGTGGAAATACCCGATACGATTTGCATATCGCTTCCAAACGACACTTGGGCATCGGGATTTAAATTAGCAGCGTTATTAACAGGGCGTAACTGTCATATGTGACAGGTTGTCACACAAATCGAGTATTTATATGGTTATGGATTGCTTGCTTCCATGTTAAGCTATTAATAGCGACCCCCAGCAGGGCGGCGGTTTGGCGCGGCCCCAGGTCGCGCCGCCGCTCATCGACGAGCATGATGTTACTGCGTGGGGTGCTGGATCGGACGTAAAACGGCCCGGCGCTCGCCACCTCCAGCCGCCAGTCCCAACCGAGGGTGAGGGCGGGTTCGGTGGTGCTGATCCATTCGGTATAGCCAGAGATCGTGGTGACACCCGCCCCTTCTGGCAACGGACCGGGTGCTTCTTCATCCAGGCCGGACCACAAATGCACCAACGGGGTGGCCAGCAGGCTTTGCAGGGTCAGCCGTACGTACCCGTCTTCGGACAGGACAGGTCGGGGTGCGGGCGGGCACGCCTTGGTATCGGTCTGATCGGACAAGATCGGTCTTTCGCAAATTCGCGCAAAGCTACCTTACCCGACCGCCCTGACCCGCGATAGTGTCAAGTCTGACAGGTCAGATCCGATTCGAGCGAGCCGGAGCCGAGCGGCCCGCCTCGCCCTGACGCCGTAACCCGTTTCCCCTCAGGCAGATCACCGTGAGAGTCTGGCAGGAAGATCAGTTGCAGACGCTGCTCGGGATATCGCACGAGCAGGAGTATTTCCAAACGCTCGTCGGGCTGGCGCGCGAGCTTGGCTTCGAGTTCTGCGCCTACGGGCTGCGTCTGCCGTTCCCTTGCTCCCAATCCCGGATCGTCATGTTCAACAACTATCCGGCGGCCTGGCAGGAACGCTACCGACAACAAAACTATTTGGCCATCGACCCGACCGTCCAACACGGGATACGTTCGGTGCTACCGGTGATTTGGTCCGATAACTTGTTCGTTCCGGCGCGGGAATTTTGGGAAGACGCCCGCTCTTTCGGCCTGCGCTTCGGCTGGGCTCAGTCCAGCCGCGACGCCAACGGTGTCGGCGGTATGCTGACGCTGGCCCGCTCGAACGAGCCGCTTTCCGATGCCGAACTGCGAGACAAGGGCCTCCAGTTGGCTTGGCTCAGTCAAGTGGCGCACCTGGGCATGTCGCAGCGGTTGATGGCCAAACTGCTGCCGGAAAGCCAAGCCCGTTTATCCAAGCGGGAATTGGCCGTGCTGTGCTGGACCGCCGAGGGCAAAACCGCCGCTGAAATTGCCCTGATCCTGAAAATTGCCGAACGCACGGTCCATTTTCACATCGGCAACGCCATCACCAAACTGAAGGTTTCCAATAAAACCGCCGCCGTCGCCCGGGCGGTCATGCTCGGAATGCTTTCTTGAGGGGTGGTCGGGCGCTCTAAGCGAACAGCCAAGCATAGCCAGCCCCTGCCTGTAGGGTCGGCGCCTTCAAACGAGCTCTCCCGAGCGGTACTTTCGGTGCTTTTATGGGGTGCTTTTAACGTGTTCCTGTCCGCCGGCAGACGGGATCGGCTTGTGATGGCGGAACCGTCCGGTGGCGAAAAATGCACCGGCCTGCGCCATTGCGGTCGGGTCCACCAGCATTTGCATGTGGGAAACCGGTAGACAAATGTGATCGACCATGCCGGACAACTGGGTTTCGACCACCGCGATCAGCCCATCGGACGGCTCCGGCATGGCGGGAAACAGCAACCCGAAGCCGATGTTCAAGGTGCCGGCGATGGAGCCCAGTTGATTCGGTGCGGTCCAGGTCGGCGCGTCGCCTAACAAGCCGCCTTCCAGGCCCCGGCCCACACAGAAATCGAGCCCGAGATCGCGCATGATCCGCGCGGCATAGCTGCCCTGGTGCGGCGTACCCAGCGTCACCACCCGACCCGGCTTCTGCTTTGGATGGTCGTGGAACAAATAGCGCACCACCAAACCGCCCATGCTGTGCGCCAGAAAATGGACCACCGGCGTGTCCACGCGCTCGAGCAGGCCTTGCAAGGTGGCCGCGTTTTCCGCCGGCGACCGGGTCATGGTCGGATAGGAATAGTTCACCGTCCGATAGCCCGACTGCTCCAGCCACGACTCCAACAGGCACATCCACAGCCCGTGAACGTACAAGCCGTGGACCAATACCACCGTTTCCTGTCGGGTGCTCATCGTCAGTTTCTCCAGGGCATTTTTTATGGTGCTTTAGCGCGCCGGACCATTCTAACGAAATATGCTCGATCCCGGTTTTTTTCACCTTCACCATTCTGAAAATTGTCTGTCAGGTACTTGTAATAGTGTTAATGAGACACTAACATAAGGTGTAATTTTTACACCATGTCGGAACCGAGTGATGGCCGGCCCTGTCTCCCTAACCCTGAGCACCGATGTTGTGCCCTTCGCCATCCGCGCCGAGCGGTTGGAAATACTGGTGGTGCGACAGCCGGCGGGTTGGCGATTGCCCGGCGGCTCTCTCGGGGCCGGCGAAAATCTGGATACGGCCGCCAGCCGCCACCTGACCGAGCAAACCGGCTTGGGCGAGGTCTATCTGGAGCAGCTTTACACCTTCGGTCGACCGCGCCAGGGCGTTGGAACACTGGCGGTCGCAGTGGCCTATTACGCCCTGGTTCCCACCGGCGCCCTAGCGGCCGGCCCCGCGGCATCCGGCGCCGCAACGGCCTGGATTTCCGCGGAGGCGCTGGCGGATTTGCGGTCGGATCACGCCGATATCGTCGGCTTGGCCCACCGGCGGCTGGCCTCCAAGCTGGCGTATTCGACCATCGCGCTGCAACTGATGCCGGAGCGGTTCACGCTGAGCGAGTTGCAGGCGGTCAACGAAACCATTTTGGGCGAACCTTTGGACAAGCGTAATTTCCGCAAGCGGATTCTGGCGCTGGACTGCATTGAGGCGACCGGGGAAATGGCGCGCAGCGGCGGCCATCGCCCGGCCCGGTTGTACCGGGCCAAGCGCCCCGGTCAAGTTGACTTCATCAAGTGACGCGACCGCCCCGGTCGCCGGAGAACACCCATGAATGCTGCCGTTGCCCCGATTGTCGTGAAAGACCGTCGCTTGTCGCCCGTGCAAGTGCCGCCCACCGTGGTCGAAACGCTGGAGGCGCCCGAACGCGAAAAGCTGGTCGCCAAGATCAAGCGCCTGCTCGTCGAGCAAGACGCCACCCTGGTCGCCCATTACTACACCTCGCCGGAATTGCAGGAGCTGGCCGACGCCACCGGCGGTTACGTTTCGGATTCGCTGGACATGGCCCGCTTCGGCACCGAGTGCCAATCGAAGACCCTGATCGTGGCCGGCGTGCGGTTCATGGGCGAAACCGCCAAGATTCTCAATCCCGAGAAGCGGGTGCTGATGCCGGACCTACAGGCCGAATGCTCGCTGGATCTGGGTTGTCCGGCCGACGAGTTCGCCGCGTTCTGCGACCAATACCCCGACCGGACGGTGGTGGTCTACGCCAACACCAGCGCGGCGGTGAAGGCCCGTTCCGACTGGGTGGTGACCTCGGGCATCGCCCTGGAGCTGATCCGCCATCTGGCCGGACGCGGAGAAAAATTGATCTGGGCGCCGGACCGCCATCTGGGCGCTTACATCCAGCGGGAAACCGGCGCGGACATGCTGTTGTGGGGGGCCGCTTGCGTGGTGCACGAAGCCTTCAAGGCCGACGGGTTGCGCAAGCTGCGCGCCCAACATCCCGACGCCAAGGTATTGGTCCACCCGGAATCGCCGCTGGACGTGATCGCCCAGGCGGATGTGGTGGGTTCGACCACCGCGTTGGTCGAGGCCGCGCGGCAGCTGCCGGCGACCAAATTCATCGTCGCCACCGACAACGGGCTGTTTCACAAGATGCAGCAGGTCGCGCCGGGCAAGACCTTTTTGGAAGCGCCGGTCGCCGGCAAGGGCGCCACCTGCGTCAGTTGCGCGCATTGCCCGTGGATGGCGATGAACGGTTTGCGCAATCTGGCGCGGGTGCTGGAAACCGGCGCGAACGAAATCCACATCGGCGAAGCGATCCGCGAGCGAGCGGCCCTGCCGATCCGCCGCTTGCTGGAATTCGCCAAGCAGCGCAAGCGCGTCGTGCTGGGCAACAACGACGCCTGAACGCCGGAACCGCCGTCGCCGCCCGACCCCCGGTGACGGCTCGACTTCGAAATCATTCCATACCACCCGACAACGGCGCCCGATCGATCAGCTCGGCGATGGGCCAGGCGCTGACCACGAACACCTGAAAGGGGCTGCGCTCCAGATACGCGGCGGTGAAACCGACCGAAATGGCGGAGGCGTAAATGAGCATCGCCGCCAGCTGCGAGCGCCAGTTATCCAGGTGGACCAGTCCCACCGACAGCAAGGTCAGCGTTCCCAGACAGGCTACCGCAAACCACTTCAACGGGTCGCCGCGCCGCTGGCTCAAGGCTAACCGGTGGTAGCGCGCCGAGCGCGCCTTCTCCAGATTCTGCGCCAGCGCATACTGGGGTCCGGCGCCCAAGCGGCCGGTCAGCGCTTCGCCCAGCGCAAGGTGGCTCATTTGACGCAACAAATCGCGCGCCCGCGGGCTGCTTTCCCCCCGCGCCAGCAGCGGCCATTCCCGCACCGTCGCTCCGACATAGGCGCGCACGGCGGCGGCGAGCGGCGCACCGACATCGGCCGGCAAGCTTTGGGCGATATCGAGCAGACCGTGCAGGCCGTCGGCTTCCTGCAAGATCATGGTCTGCGCCCGATCGCGAATATTCCAGATATCATTGGCGAAAAAAGCCATGTACAACCCGAACAGCAGCCCGATGATCGCGACCAGTTGCGGTGAAACGTTGGTCAGGACGCGAAAAGCGGGACGGGTGCGCGGCGAATTGATGAGCCAGAAAATCAAGCCCACCGTGGCGTAAGTCGCCAGGACGCCGAGCAACAGCAGCGCGACGTAGTGAAATTCTTGAGAAAAAGTCATAAGTTGGCGGAAAGGCTCGGCTATGATTAGGCGCGGTCAGCGGCCGGTAAAACCCCGTGTAGTTCGGTCGATCTCGATGGCGCGGCGGGTTTTGGCGGCGCCCTATACCCGCAGGCTTTCACCCGATCCCGCGCGCCGAGATGGTCGGAATACCCGAACAGCAATACAATACTGTGTTTGACGCTAGTCTCCAAAACTGCACGGATACCTCACCGACGGAGCCGTAACGCCGTGAAACTTCGAATTTTGCTGAGTTTGTACTTGCTGGCGGGCGCTTGCTACGCTCCGGTGGCAAGCGTTGGCGCGCCCAACGTTCCCGAAGCCACTCCGGCCGCGACACCCCCGCCCAAGCGTTTCAATTTCGTCGATATCCGCCGCCGTGCCGAAGTGCTGGCCAACCAGCCCTACCAGGACCCCACCGGCAAACTGCCGGATTTCCTGGCCAAACTGGATTACGACCAGTACCGGGATATCCGCTTCAAGGGCGAAAAAAGCCTGTGGCGCGATAGCGGACTGCCCTTTGAAATCCAGTTTGCGCCGCTAGGGTTTTTGTTCAACCGCCAAGTCACCATCAACGTGGTCACCGACGGCGAGAGCAAGCCGGTGGAATACGCCAACGACCTGTTCGACTACGGCCGTAACGCCGTGCCGGACAACCTGCCCAAAGACTTGGGGTTCGCCGGCTTCAAGGTGCTGTACCCGCTGCACACCGACAGCCACTACGATGAGGTCGCGGTCTTTTTGGGCGCCAGCTACTTTCGCGCGGTCGGCCAAGGCCAAAATTACGGCTTGTCGGCCCGTGGTCTGGCTCTCGATACCGGCCTGCCCAAACCCGAGGAATTTCCCTATTTCCGTGAGTTCTGGCTGGAAAAACCCACCAAGGATTCGACCGAGCTGATCGTCTACGCCCTGCTGGACAGCCAGAGCGTCGCCGGCGCCTACCGTTTCGCTATCCGGCCGGGCGTCGCGACCCAAATCGATGTCAAAACCAGCCTGTTCGCGCGCAACAAAATCCAGAAATTCGGCGTGGCGCCGCTGACTAGCATGTTTTTCCACGGCGCGCTCAACGAACGCTTCTTCGACGACTTCCGCCCGCAGGTGCACGATTCCGACGGCCTGCTGTTGGCCAGCGGCAACGGCGAGTGGATTTGGCGCCCCCTGAACAACCCGCCGCGGCTGCGGATCAACGCCTATCAGGACACCAACCCGCGCGGCTTCGGCCTGCTGCAACGGGATCGCGCTTTCGACAACTACCAGGATCTGGAAGCCCACTACCAGACGCGACCCAGCCTGTGGGTCGAGCCGCAAGGTGATTGGGGCAAGGGTTCGGTGGAGTTGATCGAGATTCCCAGCGACGCCGAGCGCTACGATAACATCGCCGCGTTTTGGGTCCCCGAAAGACCGGTCGAAGCGGGCCAGCAACTGGAGTTCAACTATCGGCTGTCGTTCTTTCTCGACCTGCCGAACCTGTCGCCGGGCGGCCGGACGCTGGCCAGCCGGGTCGGGGCGGGCGGCGCGGGCGACCTCAATCCCGACATCCGGCGCTTCGTGATCGATTTCGGCGGCGAAGCGCTGGCCAAGCTGGCCAACGATGCGCCCGTACAGGCGGTGGTCAGCGGTTCGACCGGCCAGATCAAGAACGTCGTGGTCCAGAAAAACTCTCACGGCAACAGCTGGCGCTTATCGTTCGAATTATTGCCACAGGGTACCGACCCTTCGGAACTGCGGGGCTTTCTCAAACTCGGCAACGACGTGCTGACGGAAACCTGGAGCTACCAGTGGACCGTGGCAAAGTAAGCGCGGCGCACCCGTATCTGGGCCCGCCCGCCACCGAGCCCGCCACCGAATTGCTGTTCGGCCGGCTCGGCGCTTACTGGCGGATGCTGGGCGTGACCGATCCCGCGCAAGTGGCCGCCTTGAGCGAACAGGCGCTGCGGCGCGCCAATGAACTCGCGGAGCCGGCCGGACTCGATCCGCTGGGGCGCACGCTGCTGGCCACCGGCGAGCTGTTGGGCGACTGGCTGGCCCAGACGCTGAACTTGCCCCGGACGCCGCAAGCCTTGGCCGCGGCGCGCGCCGCGCTACTGAGCGGCCTCGCGCCGGATTGGCCCAAGCTGCTGTTCGCCCCGCCCGGCGAAGGGGACACGCTGAGGGAGACCCTGGGTGAGGCTATGGCCGAACCCACGCCCCCGCCCGTGCCCGGCGCCATGCCGGCCCAACCGATCGAGCTATTTTCAGTGCTCAGCGAAATCCGCCGCTTGTGGCAAAAAACGCCTGACGCTTGATGGCGTCCTTTCACCGGGAAGTATCATGACCCCTTCCGTTCAAACTCCCCCAGCGCTCGGGCACGCCTTGCGCCGGACGGTATTTTTCGTGCTGGTCGCCATCACGACGCTGCTCGCGATGGGCCTGTTGGTCAGCGTCTTCCACACCGACGGCCTCAGCCCGATCGAACTGGTCTTGCTGCTGCTGTACGCCATCCTGTTCGCCTGGATCTGCATTTCGTTTTGGAGCGCGCTACTGGGCTTTTGGGTGATGCTGACCGGGCGCGACCGCGGGGCGATTTCCCGCCAGCCCGGCACACCGCCGGACCCGGCCGCGCCGCCGCGCACCGCCATCCTGATGCCGATTTACAACGAGGACTCGCAACGGGTGTTCGCCGGCCTGCGCGCCGTGAACCGCTCGCTGGCGGATACCGGGCAGCTCGACCGGTTCGACATCTTCATTCTCAGCGATACCCGCGATCCCGATGTTTGGGTGGAAGAGGAGTTGCGCTGGCAAGACATGGTGCGCGAGCTCGACGGCAAGGGGCGGATTTTCTACCGGAACCGCCCGGAGAACACCAGCCGCAAGACCGGCAACCTGGAAGATTTCTGCACGCGCTGGGGCGGCCGCTACCGCTACATGATCGTGCTCGACGCCGACAGCATCATGAAAGGCGAAACCCTGGTGGAAATGGTGCGGTTGATGGAATGCCATCCGAGGGCGGCGCTGATCCAGACCCCACCGGTGCCGGTCAACCGCGAATCCCTGTTCGCGCGCATCCTGCAATTCGCCGGCAGCATCTACGGGCGGATGTTCACGGCCGGCCTGAACTTTTGGCAGTTGGGCGAAGGGAATTACTGGGGCCATAACGCCATCATCCGCATTCAGCCGTTCCTCGATCATTGCGGGTTGCCGAAACTGCCGGGGCGCGAGCCGTTCGGCGGCGAGATCCTCAGCCACGACTTCGTGGAAGCGGCCCTGCTGCGCCGGGCGGGCTGGGAAGTGTGGCTGGCCTACGACCTGGAAGGCAGCTACGAGGAAATCCCGCCGACCCTGATCGATTACGCCAAGCGCGACCGGCGCTGGTGTCAGGGCAACCTCCAGCATTTGCGGCTGGCGCTGTCGCACGGGTTCAACGGCCTCAGCCGTATACACTTTCTGATGGGGGTGATGTCTTATGCCGCTTCGCCGCTGTGGCTGTTGTTTTTGATCGCCACCGGCGTCCAGGCCTTCCTCCAGACCCAGCACGAAATGGTGTATTTCTTCGGCGAAAACTGGATGCCGGTGTGGCCGGTCTCGTTCGCGGTGGAAATGACCACCGTGCTGCTGGTGACGCTGACCATGCTGTTCCTGCCCAAACTGCTGGCCTTGCTGCTGCTGTTGAAAGACCGCAAGCTGGGCGAGGCGTACGGCGGCATGGTCGGCGCCGCGGCCAGCGTGGTGCTGGAAACCGTGTTTTCGGTGCTGACCGCGCCGGTGTTGATGTTGTTTCAAAGCAAGTTCGTGCTGGCGATTTTGATGCGGCGCGCGGTCGGCTGGCCGCCGCAGCAGCGCGGCGACCACATGACCAGTTTCAAGGAAGCCGCGCTGGCCCACGGCGGGCACACCTTGATCGGCCTCGCCGTCGGTCTGCTGAGCTATCAATATGTGCCAGCATTCTTCTGGTGGTTGACGCCGGTGTTGTTGGGGCTGGTGTTGTCCATTCCGGTCTCGATGCTGTCCAGCAGCATCTGTCTCTTATACACATCTGACGCTGCCGACGAGCGATCTAGTGTAGATCTCGGTGGTC
>DPWB01000254.1 GCA_003527885.1 Candidatus Competibacteraceae bacterium | reverse complement strand
CTTATTGTCACATGCGTTGCACGTTTTTTCAAGCAGAAGACGTCATACGAGATCTAGTACGGTCTCGTGGGCTCGGAGATGTGTATAAGAGACAGGCCGTGTATGGCGGCACGCTCATGCAACTGCTGATGCCGGTCGCCTGCGCCTGGGAATGCTATCGCCGCGAACAGCCTTACGGCTTTTATGCTTGCCTGATCTGGGTCGGAGAAAACCTTTTGAACGTCGCACGCTACATGGCCGACGCCCGCGCCCATGAACTGCCGCTGGTCGGCGGGCTGGACCCGGACGACTTTCACGATTGGACCGAAATCCTGAGCCGCTGGGGACTGCTGGACCAGGATACCGTGTTGGCGTTTTTGGTGCGGGCCGCCGCTATAGCCCTCATGGTCTGGGCCTTGATACGGGCGTGGAAGACCACCGGAGAAAACGTTTGATTCTCACCGTCTTACCTTTGTTATTTTTCAAAAGCTCATGTCCGCCACTTGTCCCGCTCTGCTGATCAGCGCCCCGGCTTCCGGCCAGGGTAAAACCACCGTCACCGCCGGCCTCGCCCGCCACCATCGCAACCGGGGCCACACGGTGCGGGCGTTCAAGACCGGCCCCGATTTTCTCGATCCCATGATCCTGGAACGGGCCTCCGGCCAGCCGGTCTATCAGCTCGATTTATGGATGGCAGGCGAAACCCACTGCAAGGCCCTGCTGTACCAAGCGGCCCAGCAAGCCGATTTAATCTTGATCGAAGGCGTGATGGGGCTGTTCGATGGCACCCCTTCCAGCGCCGATCTCGCCGGCTTGTTCGGCGTGCCGGTGCTGGCGTTGATCAACGCCAATGCCATGGCCCAAACCTTCGGCGCGGTGGCGCACGGCTTGGCGCATTATCGGCCCGGCCTGCCGTTCGCCGGCGTGCTGGCCAACCGGGTCGCGGGGCCGGGCCATGCCGGGTTGCTGGCCGAGAGCCTGCCACCCCATTTGAAGGATTACGGCTGGCTGCCGCGCGACGGTGAAATCGCCCTGCCCGACCGTCATCTCGGCTTGGTGCAGGCGGCTGAAATCGCCGATCTGGAAACACGGCTAGAAAATGCCGCCACGCGGATCGCCCAGACCGCGTTGGCGGAATTGCCGCCGCCGGTGACTTTTCCAGCCGCGACCCTGGAGCCGCCGCCGCCCCTGCTCGAAGGCGTTCGCATCGGCGTCGCCCGCGATACCGCCTTTGCCTTTCTGTACCCGGCCAATCTGGATACGCTGCGGGCATTGGGCGCGGAACTGGTGTTCTTCTCGCCGCTGGTCGATACCGGACTACCAGCGATAGACGCCGTGTACCTTCCCGGCGGCTACCCGGAATTGCACCTTGACACCCTGGCGGCCAACGGCTCCCTGCGCCAAGCCTTGCGGGAGCACCATCAAGCCGGCAAACCGCTTTATGCCGAATGCGGGGGCCTGCTGTATACCCTGGAATCGCTGGCGGACAGAGAGGGCTACCGCGCACCGATGCTGGGCCTGCTGCCGGGTCATGCGGCGCTACAGCCGAAACTGGTCAGCCTGGGAATGCAGGCGGTGGACCTGCCGGAAGGCGAACTGCGCGGACATACTTTTCACCATTCCAAGCTGGACACGCCGCTGCGACCGCTGGCGCACGGCCGCCGCCAGCGCGACGGCAAACCCGGTGAGGCCATCTATCGGACAGGCCGGCTGACCGCCTCGTATCTGCATCTGTATTTCGCCAGCAACCCGGCGGCAACGGCGCGGCTGTTCAAACCCTGCTAGAGGATGCCCCTCACCGCACCAGAGAATGCCGGCTCAGCACGCTCGGTCCTGTCGCGGAGCGATATCCACGGACCCGAATGGTGCTTGGAGCATCCAGCATTCAGCGCGATGCTGGCCATTTACTTTCCGATGGTGCTGAAGCCAGTCCAGTAAAAAGCGGCAACGGGCAGCAGCGCCTATTTCTCCCTTGAACCGCCGCCGTCACCTTCTTCAAGCACAACCTTATTTACCCATGCTCACAAGCAGGGCGTTGCCGCGAGCCGCCACATCTTCCGCCCGCTTGAGCAGGTTAGCGAAAAAATCCAGCCCACCCTCCCAGTTGTTCATCAGCGCATCAACGCCAGCCGCATGGCCTTGGCTGGTCACGTTGATAAATCCCCCAAACAGTTGAGTGGGGCCGAAGAACTCCGACCTGTTTCGATTCATGGGAGCACGTTCAAAAATTTATGATTTTTATGGAAAGTTGTTAGACAGCCCAACACACCATCAGCCAACATCATCCTGGATCCGAAACGGTGGCGGCGACTCCGCGTCAGGGAAATCGCATCCCCATTCTAAATTAAAAGCCTCTCAAATACGGTCTTCGACGTAAGGTTTTTGTGCAGTTGCAGCTCAATTTATCCCACATCAAACCGACCAAAATGCATGGTGAACTGGCCGCGTCCGCGCGTCATGCCGCGCAGCTCGGTGATATAGCCCAGCAAACGATCCAGCGCGCAATCGCAGTGGATAATGGTCATCTCGCCCAATGTCGTGGTATCCCGAATCACGGCCCGCCGCGCCTGCAAATCGCCCAAGACCGCGCCGACATCGCTTTCCGGCACCACCACCTCGGCGGTCATGATCGGTCGCAGCGCCAGCCCGCCGGCTTGCGAGATCGCCTTGCGCGCCGCCTCCGCCACCGCCACCCGCAGCGCCTGCGGGCTGGATAACGCCCCGAACAATTCCACCTCCAGCACCCGAACCGCCAAATCCTGTAAGGGCGCTCCGGTCGCCGGGCCGCTGGCCAGCGCATCTTCAGCGCCACCCGCCGCCGCATCCCGTTGCGCCGGATTCAACCCCGCGCCTTCGGGTCTGACCAGCGGTTCCGAGGTCACGGACTTACCACCCCCTCGCGCCAGCGGTCGCACCGCCACCCGCGCCCACGCTTTCAGCTCCAGCTTCTTGCCGTCCGGCTGTTCGATCTGGCGGTGGAACACGCTTTCGGCCTCGGCGGGCTGGGCGATGGTTTCCCGCACCACCACATCGGGATTCCCGACCCGGATGTTGACGCCGAACTCTCGGCGCAATCGCTCCTCGGCGATTTGCAAGTGCAATTCCCCCATCCCGCGCAGGATCCGTTGACCGGTTTCCCCATCCTCCTCGACCCGCAGCGTCGGGTCTTCCTGCTGCAATTTGTCGAGCGCCTCCAACAGTTTTTCCTCGTCAGCGCCGGATTGCGGTTCGATAGCCAACCCCAGCACGGGTTCGCGCGTCTCGATCCGCTCCAGCCACAGCGGATGCGACGGCGCGCACAGCGTATCGCCGGTCGTCGCCCAGCGCAGACCCGCCAACAACACGATCTGGCCGGCGGTCGCTTGATCCAGGCGCATCTTGTGGTTGGCGTCCACGTCGAACAAGCGCGCCACCCGCTCTTGGCGCAGGCTGCCGTTCGGGCCGGGGATCACCACTTCATCGCCGGGTTTCAGCGTACCCCGATACAACCGGGCGAACACGTGGCGGCGACCCTCCCAAACCTGCACCTTGAACGCCAGCGCCGCCAGCGGACCGTTCGCCACCACCGTCACCCGCTCCTCAGCGCCGTCGGGTCGATGCGCCAAGCTGGGCGGGCGCTCGGTCGGGGCCGGCAACAGCCGGACGATGCCATCCAACAACGGCTGCACGCCCTGGTTGCGCAGCGCGCTGCCGGCGAAACAGGGACAGGACTTACCCGCCAGCGCGGCTTGACGCAGCGCCGCCCACACCGCCGCCGGTTCGGGTTCCGCATCGGTCAATACCTGCTCGGCCAGCGCGTCGTCCATTTCGGCCGCCGCCAGCAACAAGCTTTCCCGCCAGGGGCGCAACCGCGCCCAGGTCGCCTCGTCGCAAGGCGCGATCTCGACCTGTTCGCCCCGCTCGCCGCCGAAGCGCCAGCGGGTTTTATCGATCAACTGAACGACGGTGCCATCGTAGTCGGCGAGCGGCACCGTCACCGCCACCGGCTCGACGGCGAATCGCTCGCGCACCGTCGCCAGCGCCCGCGCGAAATCGGCGCCGGGCCGATCCAGCTTGTTGACGAAAAACAGCGCCGGCAACTGGAAGCGGGTGCGCTGACGCCACACGGTTTCCGTCTGCGGCTCCACTCCGCGCACCCCGTCCAACACGATCACGCAACCGTCCAGCACCCGCATCGACCGTTCGACTTCGATGGTGAAATCGACGTGGCCGGGGGTATCGATCAACTGAATGAGATGCTCGCGCCACGGCAACCGGGTGACGGCGGCGGTGATGGTGATGCCGTGCTCCTGTTCCTCGACCATGTAATCCATGTGGGCCGCGCCCTCGTGGACTTCACCGATCTTGTGGGAAGCGCCGGCGTAGTACAGCATCCGCTCGGTCAGCGTGGTCTTGCCGGCGTCCACATGAGCGGCGACGCCGATGTTGCGCACCCGCGCGAGGTCCGGGGCCTTGGCCATGCAGAATTCTCACTCGATTCAATCGCTCGGCCTGGAGGAGGCGAGCGGCTTCAGGGCACGATCCGCCGGCATTCCAGATAAAACCGCTTCTCGTCGGCCTCGCCCATCGAGAAGGTCTTGCGCGGCAAGGCGCCGTCGCGGATGACGGTGCGGAAAAAATCGTTCTTGGCCAGGGCCGGCAAATAGAACCCGACATTACCCGGTTGCCGGCCGAGCTGTTCCAGCACCTCCTCACCGTGGATATAATCGAGCCGCGTGCCGGGCTGGTCCTTCAGATACTGGTCCAGAAAAGCCTGTAGCGTGGCGACCGGCAGCGTCAGGCGTGGTCGCTCGATAACCAGCACCCCGCAACGGTCCCGGTTCAGGAAGCCGATCGTGTGACGGTCGGGGTGCTGTATTTCCGACCGAGTCCGCCGAGCCGCGTCCCACGAGGCCGCGTCCAGAACGGTCAGCACGGAGCCTTGGGCCGCAAGAAAAGCACCGAGCGCCGCCAGCAAGCGATCGGCCCCCACCTCGAACGCGACCCGGTGGATCGCCTCAAACTCCAACCCCGGATCGTGCAGATTGACCAATTCGACCAGCGCGTGGCGGGCCGGGTGGTTCATGATGGCGGCCGGATCGGGCGCGGCGCGCTTGAGGTTTTCCCAAACCGTCTTGGCGGTGGCGAAGGAATGGTTGCCGTCGCCCATGGCGTACAGCAACACCGGTTCATCCGTGACACCGTAACGGCCGGCGAAAACCGCCGGATCGGCCAAGCGCGTCAAATGCTCCACCGCCCACTGAACCAACAGCGGATGCGACGCCCGCCAGCCGCGCACCCGACCGCCGTTCAGCATCAGCGGAAAGTCATACAGACGCTCTTGCGGTTCGGCAAACAGCGGCTCGATGACTGTGCGGTCGGGGTCGTCGATCAGAACCATGACGTGCGGCAACTCCAAAAGCGCGTTCTCGCGCACCCGCATCCGGGGCGGCAACCGCTCCAAAATGGTGCCCTCAGTCGGCCGGATCAAGGTCTTGGCGCCCGCCCTGTAATCGTAGTGCTCCAGGTCCAGGGCCGCGATCAACCCCTTGCGCGAACGGCCCCGTCCCGTCTCCCGCTCGACCAAAACAAACCCCAGCGGTTGTGGCGCCAGGATGTCGCGGGCCAAGTAGCGACACATGGTCTCTTGAATGGCGGCGATCCGTTGCGCCTCGTCGCTCGCGCCCAAATACACTTCCGGCAACACCAACCGCAGCGTGGACGGCGCTTCGCCCACCCGGTTTTCCACTTGTCGCCAGTAATCCGGCTGCGAGGTGTACTGATCGCAGGCGACCACCGCCCACCGGGTCAAATCCGTGCCGGTCCGGGGCAGCAGGATGGTGGGAATTTGCAAACCGATCTGTGCAAAATTCATCGACGGTCACTCTCGGGTTGGCGACACCGCCCGCGATCACCGGCGGGCGACGGGGTTGCGGAAATGGCTCAAGCTTAACAAATGGGCGACACGCGCTCTAGCAACGTTCCCAGCGGCCGATATCCCCATATATATTATTACGGGTAAAAAATTCGACCCAGGAACGAACGTGCTGACGACACCGCTTCCCAACCTTCAAGGAATCCGTTGATGCGCAAGCTCAAGACCACCGGCATGGTCCTCCTCGTCGCCCTGGCGCTGGTCGCCGGTGGCATCTGGGGGTATTTATGGTACAGCACCAAGCAACAGATCGAGCAAATCGCCGCCCTGGCGAAGCCTTTCGCCGACATCAGCTACGGCGGCATCGCCATATCGCCGAGCGGGTCGATCGCCGTAAACCGGCTCCGGGTCATCCTCCCCGCTCTGGATGACTACCTCACCATCGGTTCCCT
>DPWB01000093.1:1334-3287 GCA_003527885.1 Candidatus Competibacteraceae bacterium | reverse complement strand
ACCGTTGCACGGCCGGAAACCAATGACAGATGCACGAAGCCCAAAACCCCATCATTTTTTCCCTGTTCCTGATCTTTACCGGCGCGGCGCTGTTCGCCACGCTGGCGCTCTACGCGCGCCAAGCGCTCCCGATCGCCTATATCATGTTAGGCATCCTGATCGGCCCTTACGGCTTCAAGCTGATCGACAACGCCTCGGCCATCGAGGAAATGGCCCAGATCGGCATCATGTTCCTGTTGTTTCTGTTGGGCTTGGATCTGTCGCCGCAGCGGTTGCTGCACATGCTGCGCAAGGCGACCGTGATCACGCTCGGCACTTCCTTGGTGTTCGCGCTCGCCAGCGGCTGGATCGTTTGGCTGTTCGGTTACTCGCTGGGCGAAAGCCTGCTGATCGGTATGGCGATGACTTTTTCCAGCACCATCATCGGCCTCAAGCTGCTGCCGACCCGCACCCTGCACCACCAACATACCGGTGAGATCATCATTAGCATCTTGCTGTTGCAAGACATGCTCGCCATCGCCGTGCTGCTGTTGCTCGAAGGGTTGGGCGGGCGCGGCTCCTCGCTACAAGGTTTGGGTTTGTTGGTTATCACGTTGCCGCTGCTGCTAGGGTTCGCCTTTCTCGCCGCGCGTTACGTGCTGATCCCGCTGATCGGCAAGTTCGACAAGATTCGCGAATACATCTTCTTGACCGCCATCGGCTGGTGTCTGGGCATCTCGGAGGTCGCGGCGCTGGCGGGGCTATCCTACGCCATCGGCGCTTTTATCGGGGGGGTGGCGCTGGCCAGCAGCCCGATTTCGCTGTACATCGCCGACAGCCTCAAGCCGTTGCGTGATTTTTTTCTGGTGCTTTTCTTCTTTTCGCTGGGTGCGGGCTTCGATTTGGGCATGTTGGTGGTGGTGGCGCTGCCGACCTTGGCATTGGGTACAGTGCTGATGTTGGGCAAACCGTGGGTGTTTCGCGGCTTCCTGCAATGGACCGGGGAACGGCCTCGCATCGCCATGGAAGTCGGGGTGCGGCTGGGGCAAGTCAGCGAGTTTGCGCTTTTGATCGCGGTGATGGCCCAGCAAACTCAATTGATCGGCCGGGAGGCGTCCTACCTGGTGCAGGCAACGACGCTGTTGACCTTCATCGCCTCGACCTACTATCTGGTGCTGAATTATCCGACCCCGGTCGCCATTTCCGACAGCTTGCGCCGGGATTGAGCGCTGTCCGCCGAGCTTGTCGAAACCGGTTGGATCGGCCGCGGTCGGCGCGCGTCGGGAATAAATGATTTGGCGGGATGGGCAATTTTTCCTATAATCGCCGCCATTTTTCGGCCGAACCGAATCCCGAAGGGGGGTTTGGCGCGACCGGACATCCCCCGTGATCTCTCCGGTGAACGTCCCAGCAAGAGCGACGCGCGCAGTCAGGGCGCGGTGCGCGTTTTCCGAAGTCACCGCGCATTGTTCCCCGTAGTTCCCCATAGTTGACGCTGATGTAGGAGAGAGAGTTGATGCCCTCGCGTAGCGAATTGGCCGCCCGGAATTTGTTGGACACCATCACCGAAGCCGCGGCTGAAGCCGGTCCCGCCGGTCCGCCAGCCTCCCAAGCCCCCGCTCGCCGGGAACTGGCAAACGCCATCCGCGCTTTGAGCATGGACGCCGTGCAGCGGGCCGAATCCGGCCATCCGGGCGCGCCGATGGGCATGGCCGATTTCGGTATGGTGCTGTGGAACGATTTCTTGCGCCATAATCCGGCCAATCCCAAGTGGTTCAACCGCGACCGCCTGATCCTGTCCAACGGCCACGGGTCAATGTTGCAGTATTCGCTGCTGCATCTGAGCGGTTACGATCTCACCATCGAAGATCTCCGTAAATTCCGCCAGTTGGGTTCGCGCACACCGGGCCATCCCGAGTACGGCCGCACCGCCGGGGTGGAAACCACCACCGGGCCGTTGGGTCAGGGCTTGGC
>DPWB01000093.1:0-1040 GCA_003527885.1 Candidatus Competibacteraceae bacterium | reverse complement strand
GGCTGCCTGATGGAAGGGATTTCCTACGAAGCCTGCTCGCTGGCCGGCATCTGGGGTTTGGGCAAGCTGATTTGTCTGTACGACGACAACGGCATCTCCATCGACGGCAAGGTGGAGGGTTGGTTCCGCGAGAATGTGGCGCTGCGCTTCGAGGCGATGGGCTGGCATGTGATTCCGAATATCGATGGCCACGACCCCGGGGCGATCCATGTCGCCATCGAACAAGCGCGGGCGTTTCACGAACGGCCGACGCTGATCTGCTGCAAGACCACCATCGCCAAGGGCGCGCCGAACAAGGGCGGCAGCGAGAAGTCCCACGGCGCGCCGCTGGGGGCCAGCGAGGTCGCCGCCACCCGCGAAAACATCGGCTGGCGGCATGATGCGTTCGTGGTGCCGCCCGAGATTTATCGCGCCTTCGACGCCCGCACCAAGGGCGCGGCCTGGGAAGCGGAGTGGAACGAGATGTTCTCGCGCTACCGCACGCAGTTCCCCGAACGGGCGGCGGAATTCGACCGGCGCATCGCCTGCGGCTTTCCCGACGATTGGGACACCATCGCTTGGGAATTCATTCACGCCACCCAGCGGCGGCGCGAAGATCTCGCCACCCGCGCCGGCTCGCAACTCGCGCTGAAGTTTTACGGCCCGCATTTTCCCAGTTTGGTCGGGGGCTCGGCGGATCTGGCCGAATCCACCGGCATTCCCTGGGAGGGTTCCCGGCCGGTCGATTTCGAACACCCGGACGGCAATTTAATCTTCTACGGCGCCCGCGAATTCGCGATGAACGCCATCATGAACGGTCTGGCGCTGCACGGCGGCTATGTGCCGTTCGGCGGCACCTTCCTGATGTTCGCCGATTACGGCCGCAGCGCCATCCGCATGTCGGCCTTGATGAAGATTCGTTGCATGTTCGTGCTGACGCACGATTCCATCGGTGTGGGCGGCGACGGCCCGACCCATCAGCCGGTCGAGCACGTCGCCAGCTTGCGGATCATTCCCGATCTGTCGGTGTGGCGGACCTGCGACACCACCGAAACCGCCGT
>DPWB01000060.1 GCA_003527885.1 Candidatus Competibacteraceae bacterium | reverse complement strand
TCGTCGATCACGTCGATGGCCTTATCGGGCAGATGGCGGTCGTTGATATAGCGCGCCGAAAGCTCCACCGCCGCCCGCAGCGCCTTGTCGGCGTACTTGACGTCGTGGTGCTCCTCGAACCGGGTCTTGAGGCCGCGCAAAATCTGATAAGTTTCTTCGATGGACGGCTCGGACACGTCGATTTTCTGGAAGCGCCGGGCCAGCGCCCGATCTTTCTCGAAGATGCCGCGATATTCCTGATAGGTGGTCGAGCCGATGCATTTCAGGTCGCCCGAGGCCAGCATCGGCTTGATCAGGTTGGAGGCGTCCATCACCCCGCCGGAAGCGGCGCCGGCGCCGATGATGGTGTGAATCTCGTCGATGAACAGGACCGCATTGCGCTCCTTGCGCAGTTGCGCCAGCACCGATTTCAGCCGCTTTTCAAAATCGCCGCGGTATTTGGTGCCCGCCACCAGCGAACCTAGATCCAGCGCGTAAATGGTGGCGTTGCGCAGCACGTCCGGCACTTCGCCATCGACGATCATCTTGGCCAGCCCCTCGGCGATGGCGGTCTTGCCGACTCCGGCCTCGCCGACGAACAGCGGGTTGTTCTTGCGCCGCCGGCACAGGATCTGGACGGTGCGCTCGACCTCCTCACGGCGGCCGATCAAGGGATCGATGCGGCCTTGCCGGGCCATTTCATTGAGATTGGAGGCGAAGTTTTCCAGCGGCTTGGCATTCTGGTTTTCGGTGTTCTCCTCGCTTTGCGGCGCGGCGGCATCCTGTTCGTCGGCGTTTTTCGAAATGCCGTGCGAAATGAAATTCACCACGTCCAACCGGCTGATTTCCTGCTGCTTCAACAGGTACACCGCCTGCGATTCCTGTTCCCCGAAGATCGCCACCAGCACGTTGGCGCCGGTCACTTCCTTGTTGCCGGAGGACTGCACGTGCAGCACCGCGCGTTGCAGCACGCGCTGGAACCCCAGGGTCGGTTGGGTCTCGCGCGGGTCATCGGAGCTCAGCACCGGGGTGTTGTCGCGGATGAAGGTCTGCAAGTCACGTTTCAGCTTGTCCAGATGGGCGCCGCACGCCCGCAATACCTCGGAGGCCGCCGGATTGTCCAGCAGCGCCAACAACAAATGCTCCACGGTCATGAACTCATGGCGCCGATCTCGCGCCTCGCGGAAAGCAAGATTGATGGAAAATTCCAGATCCTTGCTTAACATAACTCACACCTCGAATCGCGCTGGGGTGATGGGATTCAAGCCTCTTCTAGGGTACATAACAACGGATGCTGGTGCCGGCGGGAGAACTCGTTCACCTGCGCCACCTTGGTTTCCGCAATATCATGAGTATAGACCCCGCACACCCCTCGACCACGGGTATGAACGTGCAACATGATTTGGGTCGCTTTCTCCCGGTTCATTGCGAAAAAACTTTCCAGAATCTGCACCACGAAATCCATCGGAGTATAGTCGTCATTCAGCAAAACCACCTTGTACAGTTGCGGCTGTTTCAGCTTGGGTTTGGCCGGTTCCACCACGAGGCCGCGATCTGGATGGGAAGATGAGGACCGTTCCTGACTCATGCCGCTCGTATTGCTTTTTCCGATGACGAATGAATGGTATTCGGGCGTCCGGCGACGGCACAAGAACCCCGTGCCGACGGCTGTCACGGACTGACATTTAGATAATACGCGGCCTATAAGTTTCCTCAAGAGCCTTTCACATTTAAAAATTCGGGCGGGGCGCAGACCCGTAACGCACCTGATAATCGCGCATCCTGTCCAGGTAAGCCGCATGGTCCGGCCGTTCGGCCAGATAAACCACCACGTCGTTCAGGCCGACGATGCTGGTGACCGCGATGCCGTGGGCGCGCTCGGCTTCCTGCACCGCCGACAGCTCGCCCCGGCCGCGCTCTTGCCGGTCCAGCGCGATCAAAGCGCCCGCCGGCGTTGCTTGGTGGGCGTTCAAAATCCCCATCGTTTCGCGGATGGCGGTACCGGCGGTGATGACATCATCCACGATCAGCACTCGACCCTGCAACGGCGCGCCGACGAGCGTTCCGCCTTCACCGTGGCCCTTGGCTTCCTTGCGGTTGAAGCACCAGGGCAGGTCGCGGCCGTGCTGTTCGGCCAGTGCGATGGCCACCGCCGACACCAGCGGAATGCCTTTGTAGGCCGGGCCGAACAAGGTGTCGAACTGCAAGCCGGAAGCCACGATGGCGGAAGCGTAGTAACGACCCAAGCGCGCCAGCGCCACACCACTGTCAAATAAGCCCGCGTTGAAAAAATAGGGGCTGATCCGCCCGGATTTCAGGGTAAATTCGCCAAAGCGCAGCACGCCCCGGCTGACGGCGAAATCGAGAAAGTCCCGCTGATAGTCTCGCATGATGGCTAATTCCGGCTCTGGAAAGATAAATCCCGTTATCATAACGCGCTTTATCACCTATCCAGCGGAGCACCATCGTCTCATGCGAGTGATCACGCTCAATGTCAACGGCATCCGGTCCGCCGCCAGCAAGAGCCTTTATCCTTGGTTGAGGGAGCAAAAAGCGGACGTGGTCTGCTTGCAGGAAACCCGCGCGCAAAGTCAGCAGTTGCCCCCCGCGCATTACCACCCGGTCGGCTACCACTGCGCCTACCACGACGCCAAGCGCCGGGGCTACAGCGGCGTCGCGCTGTACGCGCGGCGCGAACCCGATGCGACCCTCACCGGTTTGGGATGGCCGGAGTGCGACACGGAAGGCCGCTGGCTGGAAGCGCGGTTCGGCGCGCTCAGTGTGGTTTCCTTATACCTGCCCTCCGGCTCCGCCAGCCCCGAACGGCAGGCGGTGAAATTCGACTTTCTGAACCGCTTGGTCAAACCGCTGCGAGCGCTGCGCGCCAGCGGCCGCGACGTGATTCTCTGCGGCGACTGGAACATCGCGCACAAGGAAATCGATCTCAGGAACTGGCGCGCCAACCGCAAGCACTCCGGCTTTCTGCCCGAGGAGCGGGCTTGGATGGACACGTTGTTCGGCGCGTTGGGCTGGGTCGACGCCTTTCGGGTCGTCGATCCGCGCCCCGACCAATACACTTGGTGGTCGAACCGCGGCCGGGCGCGCGACAACAATGTCGGCTGGCGGATCGACTATCAAGTCGTCACGCCGGGCTTGGCGAAAAAGGTGCGCGCCGCCGCCATCTACCGCGACCAGCGCTTTTCCGATCATGCGCCCCTGACGCTGGACTACGATTATGACTTCTGAAACCGAGCGGCGCTCCGGCGGCGATATTCTGCGGCTTTTTCTCAGCGGGCGGATGTTGACCGCGCTGTTGATGGGCTTTTCCTCCGGCTTGCCGCTGCTGCTCGCCACCGGGTCGGTGTTGCAGGCGTGGCTGAAGGAAGCCGGCGTCGATCTCGGCACCATCGGCTTGTTCGCGCTGGTCGGCTTGCCCTACACCCTGAAATTTCTGTGGGCGCCGCTGCTGGATCGCTTCGCTCCCATCGCCAGTATGGGCCGGCGGCGCGGGTGGCTGCTGCTGATCCAACTGACACTGGTGGCGGCCATCGTCGGCTTGGGTTTCACCGACCCTTATGAGAGTTTGCCGCTGGTCACGCTGGCGGCGTTTCTGGTGGCGTTCTTTTCCGCTTCGCAAGATATCGTGATCGATGCTTACCGACGGGAATCGCTGACCGATGATGAGCAAGGGCTAGGGGCGTCGCTCTACGTCGGCGGCTACCGGTCAGGGCTGTTACTTTCTTCGGGCGGCGGGCTGATCCTCGCCGACTTCATCCCGTTTTCCGCCGTATATTGGGTGATGGCGGCGACGATGCTGCCCGGTTTGATCACGACGCTACTGTGCGGCGAACCGCCGGTTACAACCGGCACGCCGCGCACCTTGCGCGAGGCGGTGGTGCAACCGTTCATCGAATATTTTTCCCGCCACGACGCCGTACTGATTCTTTTATTCGTACTGTTGTACAAAGTTGGTGAGATGCTAGCGAGCCAGATGACCACTCCCTTCTACCTAGATCTGGGTTTCAGCAAGACAGAAATCGGCACCATCGTCAAACTGTTCGGCTTCTGGGCAACGGTGCTCGGCGGCATTCTCGGCGGCGTTTGGATGTTGCGTCTGGGTCAGTACCGCGCGCTCTGGCTGTTCGGCGCGCTGCAAGCCATCGGCTTGCTCGGTTTCGTGATACTGGCGCGGCTCGGCCACAGTTTGCCAGGGTTAGCCCTAGCGATTACTAGCGAAAATCTGTTCGCCGGCATGGCGACCACCGCTTATCTCGCGTTCATGGCAACCCAAACCAACAAGAAATTCACCGCCACTCAATATGCGTTGCTCAGCAGCCTGATGGGCATTCCGCGCGTGGTGTTAACCACGCCGACCGGCTATCTGGCCCAATGGCTGGGCTGGGAAGGTTTTTTCCTGTTTTGCATGGCCGCCACGGTGCCGGGCTTATGGCTGCTGACCCGGTTTAGGGGATGGATGGAGGCGGAGCGCCCCGCCAGTGAGCCGCAACCCGCCGTCGCTGGAACCAAACGCTAGGCTAGACCAGCGGCAAGTTGGCGACCATCACCCCGGCATCGTCCGGGCATACCTTGATCGTGAAACCCGTGGCCCGGCACAAAGCCAGCATCGGCTCGTTTTCCCGCAGGATTTCCCCGAACAACTCGCGAAAGCCTCTCTCTTTCGCGTAACGGATCAGCCGGCGCAGCAGCAGGCTGCCCAGCCCGATCCCGGTCGCCGCCCGCAACAGGACAATGGCGAACTCGGCCCGCTCGCCGTCGGCGTCGCGCATCAACCGCGCCACCCCGCAGCTCTCCGGCGGCCGGTCGGGCCGCTGGCGGAACACCACCAGCGCCATATCGCGTTCGTAGTCGATTTGCGTCAGGCGGGCAGCTTCCTCGTGAGTCAGTTCCGTGATCGTGCGCATGAAGCGCATCCGCACGTCCTCGGTCGATAACTGCTTGAACGAGGCCACAAAAGCCGGTTCATCTTCCGGCCGCACCGGGCGAATTAGCAGGATCGAGCCGTCCGGCAACGCAACGGTCTCTTCCAGCTCGCGCGGATAGGGCCGGATCGCCAGCCGCTCGCGGGACGGAAACCCCATCGCGGCGAGCCGAATTCGGGCGGCTTCCACGCACGCCCCGTCAGGGTTTACCAGTACGGGATTCAATTCCAGTTCGACGATTTCGCCCAAATCTACGATCAGCCGCGAAACCCTGACCAGCAGCGAGATGACGCCGGCCAACACGCCGGGCAGGGCGGCGTCGGCCTCGCGTAGCCGAGGGTAAAGCCGCGAATGCCGGATCGCCTCGCGCGCCAGCGTCGGATCGAGCGGCGGTAACGCAACAGTGGCTTCATCGACCCCAAGCGCGTCACGCTCGGCCGATTCCAGCAGCAACACCGGGCCGAACACCGCATCCTCGACCGCGCGCACGCCCAGCACTAACGGGCGGACCACCGACTTAAACCCCGGAAGCGACATCGAAACCCCGTAAGCGCCCAGCACCGCGCCGACTTCCGGGTTATCCAGCACGTCGCGACCCGCCGCCAACAGGGTCTCGATCAATTGGCGAGCGCCGTTCAGATCGGCGGCCGAGGGGTCCGGCAGCCAGGGCGGGGTCGCCATCAAACCGATGCGGTTCTGCTGGCGACGCCAACACTGCATGAACGTTCGAACCGCATCATCAAGCGCCTCGTAGACCGGGATGCGCCGGGCGTGAAGAGAGGGCCGGACAAGGCGAGCGCTCTCCGCGCCCAGCCAGCAGGCCAACACGCCGGGTCGCGGCTCGCCGCGCCCGTCCCAACGGTTCACGGTCCCGGCCAGCGCCATAGCTGCCTCTTCGGCCGAAACTCGCGCGTTGGGCGAATGCAACACCAATACGCAGTCGGCATCGCCCTCCCGCAGCAGAATCTCCACAGCGGCGCCGTAACGCTCCGCGCCGACGTCGGCGCCCAAATCGAGCGGGTTTTGGGGCTTGCTGACGGTCGGTGCGAGGCGTCGCAGCGCGTTCTCGGTCTCCTGGCCGAACCGGGCCAGATGGCCGCCTTCCGCCAGCAAGGCATCCGCGGCCAGCAGACCCAACAGCCGGCTATTACCGACCAGCGCCAGCCGGTCGCCCGCGATCGGCGCATCCAATACCAGCGTCGCCCCGACCCGGCACAAATCCGGCAGCGACGGCAGCCGCAAGATTCCAGCCCGGTGGAAAGCGGCCTCATAAACCGCATCGGTCCGGTGGGAGGCCGCATCGTCGCCCTGGCCGGCGCGCACCACCAGCACCGGCTTGACCCGCGCCGCCGCCCGCGCCGCCGACAGGAACGGTCGGGCGTGCTCCACGGTTTCCAGCACCAACAGGATGACGTGGGTAGCGGCATCATCGATCAGACGATCCAGCAAATCGGCGACACCGATATCGATCTGTCCGCCCAAGGAAGCGACGTGAGAAAAGCCGATACCTTGAGTGTTGGCCCACTCGATGATCGGCGACAGCGCCGCTGAGGACTGTGAAAGCAAGGCCAAATGGCCCGGTAAAGGCGCTTGCGGAACAAGTGAGGCATTAAAGCCGCAACGCGGCGAGATGAGTTCACCACCGGGACCGAGAATGCTCAGGCGGTAGGAGCGCGCGGCTTTCCGTAAAGCCCCGCGAAAAACCGCCGTCTCATCGCTGCCGCGAAAATTGTAAGGTGTGGCGATGATGACGGCTTTGATCCCGCGGCGACCCGCTTCGAGCAACAACCTGGGAATCGTGCGCACCGGCGTGGCGATCACCGCCAACTCCGGCGTGCTCGGTAGATCGGCGAGGCGTCGGTAAGCCGGCCTGTCGCGCACCTGCCGATGACGGCGGTTGACGAAAAACACATCGCCCTTGAAATCGCCGGCCAACAGGTTCCGAGCCAACGCCTCACCGAGCGAACCGGGCCGCTCGCTGGCCCCGACCAACGCGACGGAAGCCGGACCGCACAGATAGCGTAAATGGTGGACGGACATCGCCCTCACTCCTTACCCTAAGTGGAGTAAGGATATACGGTGCGGCAGCCGGAAATGCAACGACCTTCCGAACCGGCGGCCGGGACCGGGGGCCGTCACTCCGGGATTCGGGCCACATAGCCCCAACCGTTGCAATTCCGCCCGATCCAAAGTATCAAGCCGCCAAAGCAATGCGCCGATCTGCGGAGCCGGAATCAAGCGTTTCAGTGGGCGGTGCGAGCGGCCAGGCTGTTCGATCCCATCCTTTAAGCGAGCCAGGTCCAAGCGGCAGCCAGCAACTCCGAGTCACCGGTCCGCCGCTTTCGGGCAAACGGACCCCAAGGAGCAACTACCGCATCCGCCAGCGGCTAGCGGCTTTCGGTCCAAGCTATCAACTTCTTCCCGACAACCGTTAGCACGGAATAGCCGAACGGGAATAAAAGGCCGCAACAAGGCCAACGCGGCAATCGCCACGATCAGCAGAGCCAGCAAATCTTGCCACATTTCAGCCGCCTCCCATCGCCAATACGACCCGATAAGTTATAAAGGCCGCGATATAGGCCAACGCCATCAGGTAGACGAACATGAACGCGGCCCAGCGCCAGGAATTGGTTTCGCGGCGGACGGCGGCCAGCGTCGCCAGACATTGCGGGGCGAACACGTACCACGCCAGCAGCGAGAGCGCCGTCGCCAAGCTCCAGTTCTGGGCCAGCGTCGCCGATAGCGCCTCTCTAACCACCCCTTCATCGCCGCTCAGGGCATAGACGGTGCCGAGCGCCGCCACCGCCACCTCGCGCGCCGCCAGACCCGGCACCAAGGCGATGGCGATTTGCCAGTTGAAACCGATGGGCGCCAGCAGCGGTTCCAGCCCGCGTCCGATCACGCCGGCGAAGCTGTAATAGATGGCCGGTTCCGTCGCCCCCGCCGGCGGCGCGGGGAAGGTCGAGAGAAACCAGAGAATCACCATCAGGCTCAGGATGATGGTGCCGATGCGCCGCATGAAGATTTTGACGCGATCCCACAAACCCAGCAGCACGTTGGCGGGATTCGGCCATTTGTAGCTCGGCAACTCCATCAGCAACGGTTGTCGGCCGCCTTTCAGCAAAGTCAGCCGCAACACGCCCGCCACTGTCAGCGCCCCGACGATGCCGGTCGCGTATAACCCGAACATGACCAACCCCTGCAAGCCAACGCCACCCCACACCGTGACGTTGGGGATAAACGCGGCGATCAGCAACACGTACACCGGCAGCCGCGCCGAGCAGGTCATCAGCGGAGCGATCAGAATGGTGACCAAACGATCCAGCGGATGGGCGATGGCGCGGGTCGCCATGATGCCGGGAACGGCGCAGGCGAAACTGGACAACAAGGGAATGAAAGCCCGACCGTTCAGGCCCGCCGCGCTCATCAGCCGATCCATCAAAAACGCGGCACGGGTCATGTAGCCGGAATCTTCCAGCAGCAGGATGAACAGGAACAGGATCAGGATTTGCGGCAGAAAGATCACCACCCCGCCGACGCCGGCAATGATCCCATCGACCAGCAGGCTTTTCAGCAGGCTGTCTGGCAGGTGCGCGCCAAGCCACTGTTGCGCGCCGGCCACGCCGCCGTCGATCCAGTCCATCGGCGTTTGCGCCCAGCCGAACACGGCCTGAAACATCAGAAACAACAGCGCGAGCAAGATCGCTGGACCGGCTATTGGGTGCAGCAGCACGCCATCCAATAGCCGGGTGAAGCGTGCCGGCGCACCTTCCTGGACCACGGCCTCCCGCAGCACCCGCCCGACTTCCCGGTGATAGGCGCGGATGGCGTTCGGCGAGGGTTCTTGCCAGCCGGCGACGGCGGTAGCGCCATCTCCAGCCACAGCACGACCGAGCAGCGCATCGATTTGGCCGAGCAGGTCTTGCACTCCGCTTTTGCGCATGGCGACGGTGGTCACCACGGGAATACCCAACTCGCGGGACAGCGCTTCGGTATCGATCCGGCAACCGCGCTTCCGGGCAATGTCCATCATGTTGAGTGCCAGAATCAGCGGCCGGCCCAGCGGGCGGAGTTCCAGCAGCAGCCGCAAGTGCTGGTTGAGATTGGTGGCGTCGGTCACGCAAACGATGGCGTCCGGCAGGGATTCCCGCTGCTGCCGGCCGAGCACCACATCGCGGGTGATGGCCTCGTCGGGGCTGCGGGCGCGCAGGCTGTAGCTGCCCGGCAAGTCCAGCACTTCGACCGCGTGGCCGGCGGGCGTGTGCAGAAAACCGCTCTTGCGCTCGACGGTGACGCCGGGGTAGTTGGCGGTTTTTTGCCGGCCGCCGGTCAGGGTATTGAACAGCGTGGTCTTGCCGCTGTTGGGCGGGCCGACCAGCGCGATGCGGGCGGATCGAAGGCTCTCCGCGGTCAGCGTTGCGGCGGTCACGATGGCGCGCACCCCAGAGCGGCCGACCCGACGTCCGGCATGGGCTCAAGCAAGGGGCCAACCAGTACGGCGTCGGCCTCACGACGGCGCAAGGCGAC
>DPWB01000059.1:9241-9621 GCA_003527885.1 Candidatus Competibacteraceae bacterium | reverse complement strand
GGCCAAGCCATCGAATGCATCGCCATCCCCATGGCGGTCTACCTGACCATCAGTTTGCTGATCTCGCTGGCGATGAATGCCTACAACCGTCGCGTGGCGCTGGTGGAGCGCTGAGCCATGGCCGAAACGCACGTCCCTCACCCCGATTTACCGCCGCCGGCCAGCACCGTCGGCGCGCTCGGCTGGCTGCGCCGCAATCTGTTTTCATCCCCGCCCAACGCCGCGCTGACCGTGCTGGCGCTGTACCTGCTCTTTACCCTGATTCCGCCGATCCTGCGCTGGGCGGTGCTGGACGCCACCTGGAGCGGTGACAACCGCGCTGCTTGCGCGGCGAATAAAGGCGCGTGCTGGACCTTCATCCGAGTCCACTTCGACCAGTT
>DPWB01000059.1:825-9101 GCA_003527885.1 Candidatus Competibacteraceae bacterium | reverse complement strand
GTGCCGCAAAAAGTCAAAATGCGACTGGGATTAGCGCTATTGGTCGCCTTCCCCGTCGTCGCGCTGATCCTGTTGAAAGGGGGCGTGCTGGGCCTGCCGGCCGTGGACACCAGCAGCTGGGGCGGGCTGCTGTTGACCCTGGTCATCGCCGGCGTGGGGATGACCGCCGCCCTGCCGCTGGGCGTGCTGCTGGCGCTGGGCCGGCGCTCCGGGCTGCCGGCCATCGAGACCTTGTGCGTGACCTTTATCGAGTTCTGGCGCGGGGTGCCGCTGATCACCGTGCTGTTCATGTCCTCCGTGATGCTGCCGCTGTTCCTGCCGGCCGGGATGAATTTCGACAAGCTGTTGCGGGCGCTGATCGGCGTCAGTCTGTTTCAGGCCGCTTATATGGCCGAGGTGGTGCGCGGCGGCCTGCAAGCCATCCCCAAGGGCCAGCTCGAAGCCGCCGCCGCGCTGGGCCTGGGCTATTGGAAGTCGATGCTGCTGATCGTGCTGCCCCAAGCCCTGAAACTGGTCATCCCCGGCATCGTCAACACCTTCATCGCCCTGTTCAAGGACACCTCCCTGGTGCTCATCATCGGCCTGTTCGACCTGATGAACATCGTCCACAACGCCACCACCAACCCGGAGTGGCTGGGTTTTTCCACCGAAGGATACGTGTTCGCCGCCGCCGTGTACTGGCTGTTTTGCTTCGGCATGTCGCGCTACAGCCAGCGGTTGGAAAAACGCCTGCACACCGGCCACCAGCGCTAGGAACCCGACCGATGCCCGAACCGCCTCCCACCCCCGCCCGCGCGCCGCTGTCCGACCAGATCATGATCGACATGCAAGGGGTTCACAAATGGTATGGCGCGTTTCACGTGTTGAAACAGATCGATTTGACGGTACACAAAGGCGAACGCATCGTGATCTGCGGCCCGTCCGGCTCCGGCAAATCCACCACGATCCGCTGCATCAACCGGCTGGAAGAATACCAGCGCGGCCGGATCGTGGTGGACGGTCAGGAACTGGGCAACGACGTGAAACAGATCGAACGTATCCGCCGTGAGGTCGGCATGGTGTTCCAGCACTTCAACCTGTTCCCCCATTTGACAGTGCTGGAGAACTGCACGCTGGCGCCGATCTGGGTGCGCAAGCTGCCGCGCCAGCAGGCGGAAGAAGTCGCGATGCGCTACCTACAGCGGGTCAAAATCCCCGAGCAGGCCGGCAAGTATCCGGGCCAACTGTCGGGCGGCCAGCAACAGCGGGTCGCCATCGCCCGCAGCCTGTGCATGAACCCCAAGATCATGCTGTTCGACGAGCCGACCTCGGCGCTGGACCCGGAAATGATCAAGGAGGTACTGGATACCATGGTGGCGCTGGCCGAGGACGGCATGACCATGATTTGTGTCACCCATGAGATGGGTTTCGCCAAAACCGTGGCCCATCGGGTCATTTTTATGGACGGCGGCGAAATCATCGAACAAAACCCGCCGGAGCAGTTTTTCAGCAATCCCCGCTCGGAACGGACCAAGCTGTTTCTCAGCCAGATTTTGCATCATTAATTTATAAGGAATCTTAGCTTACTGGCAATTTCTGGCAAGATTATTGTATTATCCAGTCTCGCTTAGCCAATCACATAACGACACCATGCGAGCGGCTTGAAAGCCGCAGTGCTTGTTTCTTTTTTATTACAAAATGATTAAAAGACCGCCCCGATGCCCACGCTATTTAGCAAACGAGATTTACCCGATTTCACCGCGTTAAAACCCCTCAAACCTCGCTTTTCGCTCGCCGCGCTGTGGCTGATCTGTAGCGCTCCCGCACTCGCCACGCCAATCACCTTGGGCTGGGACGCCAGCTCCGGTTCGGTGGCCGGCTACCACGTCCATTACGGGCCGATCAGCGCGCGTTATACCTCGACAGCCACGGTCGCGGCGAGCGCGACCAGCTATACGACGCCCGATCTCGCGGCTGGAACATATTATTTTGCGGTCTCCGCCTTCGACGGCGCCGGCAACGAGAGCAGCTATTCCAACGAGGTCAGCACGACGGTAGCAGCCGCGGCCCCCAAGCCCACCGGCGGCGGCACGACCACTCCGGGAGCATCGGCGCTGCCCACCCAGTTGATCAACCTTTCTACCCGCGCCTGGGTCGGCGCCGGCGACAGCGTCCTGATCGCGGGTTTTGTGATCCGCGGGACCAGCCCCAAAAAAGTGCTGATCCGGGCGATCGGGCCTTCCATGGCCAAGGCGGGCGTACCGAACCTGCTTTACGATCCGACCTTGACCCTCTACAGCGGCCAGACGGTGCTCGCCAGTAATAACGACTGGCAAGACAGCCAAAAAACCGCCATCGAGGCCACCGGCAAGGCCCCCCCGGACCCCCAGGAGTCGGCCATTCTCACCACCCTCAACCCCGGTCCCTACACGGCCATTATTCGCGGCGTCAACGATACCACCGGCAACGCGCTGGTCGAAGTTTACGACATCGAGCGCTCGACGATCCGACTGATCAACGTTTCCACCCGCGGCCGAACGGAAACCGGGGATAGCGTGATGATCGCCGGGTTCGTCATCGGCGGAAGCAGCCCCAAGCAGATTTTGGTCCGGGCGCTCGGGCCGGCGCTCAACGCCGCCGGCGTTCCCCAAACACTGGCCGACCCCACCTTGACGCTCTACCAAGGACAAACGGTGGTGACCGGCAACGACAACTGGCAAGACGGCCAGAAAACCGCGATCGAGGCCACCCGCAAGGCGCCTTTGAACCCTCAGGAGTCGGCCATTCTCAAGACCCTGAACCCCGGCGCCTACACGGCCATCGTGCGCGGAGCCAACGGCACGGTCGGCAACAGCCTAGTCGAAGTTTACGATCTCGATTGACCGCTCGTAAAACGGCAACCGGACGGGATGTGAGCCGCTTTTGAACCGGCTTGCGCGGCGCTGCGAAGATTCGGGCGGGCCTATCCAGCGCGCAACGCCGCGATGACCGGCCGGGTCTCGGGCAATATCCCGCGCCACAGCCGGAAGGCTTCCGCCGCCTGCTCCACCAGCATCCCCAACCCATCCAGGGCGTGGACGGCCCCTTGCCCCAAGCCCCAACGCACGAAAGCGGTCGGTCCGTTGCCGTACACGAGATCGTAGCACCAGCCCTCCGGCGCCAGCACGCCATCCGGCAGCGGCGGCACCTCGGCGCTCAAACCCGCCGCCGTGGCGTTGATGACGAGGTCGAACTGGCGTCCGGCCAGTTCGGCGAAGCCGGACGCGGACACCTTGCCCAAATCCCCGAAGCGCAAGGCCAGCTCCAGCGCCTTGCCGGCGGTGCGATTGGCGATGACCAGCTGTGCCGGCCCTTCCAGCAACAGCGGCTGCAAAACGCCCCGCGCCGCGCCGCCCGCGCCCAGCAGCAGCACCCGCCGTCCCGCCAGCGAGTAACCGTGATTGACCGTCAAATCCCGCACCAACCCCGTTCCGTCCGTGTTTTCCCCGCGCGTGCCGCCCGGCTCGAAAATCAAGGTATTGACCGCGCCCGCCCGTTCGGCGCGGACGCTCGACAGATCGGCGAAAACCCAGGCGTCTTGCTTGAACGGCAGGGTCACGTTCAACCCCTTGCCGCCCGCGTCCCGGAACGCCCGCGCGGCGGCGGCGAAACCGGCCGGCTCGACCGGTATGGCGCGGTATTCGAGCTGCTGGCCGGTTTGCGCGGCAAACAAGGCATGGATGCGCGGCGACTTGCTGTGCGCGACGGGATGGCCCATCACGGCGTATTGATCCGGTTTCGTCGTCATCGGCGGCCTCGGTTTTCAGTTTCGCAACGGCGCCCGCAGCCGGCGCTCGAACTCCGGCGGCGGAACGTACTGCAACAGCGCCTCGCCACCATCACCCAGCAGCAGATCGAGCCCCCGGTCGGGATATAACCAATGCACGCCGTCCTTGACCTTAAGCTGCTCGGCCGGCTCGCCGAAGCGCTTGCGCACCAGTCCGGCGTCGAACTTGACCACCGGCATGTAGGTGATGGCCGTGATGGTCGCGCCCAAACCCAAGTCCTGGTCGGGCTCCAAAACCGCGTAGCGGCGGCCGCCCTCGGCGGTGGGCGCGCCGGCGCCGGCGCGGATCGCCTGCAAGGTGTCTTCCGGCAAGCGCGCCGACGCCACCAGCCGGGCGTTCAGGCCGCCGACCACCGCGTCGCGAAAATACGCTTCCAGGCTCAACCGACCCGCCGGATTCTGAAACAGGCCCAACTCGTAGCGCCGGCCCCATTTATCGGCCGCATCCCGCACCGTGCTCTCGCCCAGCGTCAGGCCGAACACCGTGATGGTGGCGCCGTCCTGACCGCGCGCGATCCGCCAGGGCAAATCCTCGCCGGGCGCGGTGGAGCGCGCGCCGGGCGGGCGCATGATGGCGAGAAAGAACACGCCCATCACCGCCACGCCCGATCCTGCCAGAAGCCAGGTTTTCCACTTCATGTTCCTTCCCGCAGCCACCCGGCCGCCCGGCTCGCAAAATAAGTCAGGACGGCATCCGCGCCGGCGCGCTTGATCCCCAGCAGGGATTCCAGCACCACCGCCCGTTCGTCCAGCCAGCCGTTGCGGGCGGCGGCCACCAGCATGGCGTATTCGCCGCTGACCTGGTAGACGAAGGTCGGCGCGGCAAACTGCTCCTTGACCCGCCGCACGATGTCCAGATACGGCAGGCCGGGTTTGATCATGACGATGTCCGCGCCCTCCTCCAAATCCAGCGCCACCTCGCGCAGGGCTTCGTCGCTGTTGGCGGGGTCCATCTGGTAGCCGTATTTGTTACCCTTGCCGAGCGCGCCGGCCGAGCCGACCGCATCCCGGAACGGCCCGTAAAAACTGGAGGCGTACTTGGCGGAATAGGCCAAAATGCGGGTATGAATGAAATCGTTGGATTCCAAGGCTTCGCGGATCGCCCCGATCCGGCCGTCCATCATGTCCGAGGGCGCGACGATATCCGCGCCGGCCGCCGCGTGCGACAGGGCCTGCCGCACCAACACGCTCACGGTCTCATCGTTCAGCACATGGCCGGCCTCGTCCACCAAGCCGTCCTGGCCGTGGCTGGTGAAGGGATCGAGCGCCACGTCGGTGATGACGCCCAATTCGGGCAGATGGGTTTTGAGGGCGTGAACCGCGCGCTGGGTCAGACCTTCGGGATTGTAGGCTTCGGCGGCGTCCAAGGATTTGGCCTCCGGCGCGGTCACCGGAAACAGCGCCACCGCCGGCACGCCGGCCTGTACCAGCGTTTCCCCCTCGCGCAGCAGCTCGTCGATGGTCATCCGTTCCACGCCCGGCATGGACGCCACCGGCTCGCGTTGCTTCCAGCCCTCGATCACGAACAGCGGCTGGATCAGATCGGCGGCGGTCAATACCGTTTCCCGCGCCAGCCGCCGGGAAAATTCATCGCGGCGCATCCGGCGCGGGCGGCTGCCGGGAAATTGGCCGGTGACGATCTGGGGCACTCTGGACACGCGAATTTCCTCCATAGAAAACAGTCAAAAGGCGGAACTCGCACGACCGTTCCGCCCGACGGTGCGGCATTATAACCCAAGCCTCTGCCGACCATCGTTCGAGCGGTCCGCCGGGCCGGCTCCGTTTTTTTGGAGATCGCCATGATCGATTGGTTGCGTTACGAATCCGCCATCCGGCTTGGCTGCTTTTTTGCGGTCTTGCTGGCGATGATGCTGTGGGAATGGCGCCGGCCGCGCCGGCCGCTGGGTTTGGCGCGCGGCCTGCGCTGGCCGGCCAATCTCGGCATCGTCGCCGCGGACAGCTTGGTGCTACGACTGGTGTTTCCGGTGTTGGCGGTCGGAGCGGCCCAGCTGGCCGAAGCGAAAGGTTGGGGCTTGCTGCACTGGCTCGCCGCGCCGCGCTGGTTGGCCGTCGCCGTATCCCTGCCGTTGCTGGATGCGGTGATTTACGCCCAGCACGTCGTGTTTCACAAGGTGCCGCTGCTGTGGCGGCTGCACCGGATGCACCATACCGACCTGGACTTCGATGTCACCACCGCCCTGCGCTTCCACCCGCTGGAGATCGTGCTGTCGATGCTGGTCAAGCTGGCGGCGGTCGTACTGCTGGGCGCGCCGCCGGTCGCGGTATTGCTGTTCGAGGTGATCCTGAACGCCGCCGCGATGTTCAACCACGGCAACGTCCGGCTGCCTTTGCAGGTGGATCGGGTGCTGCGTCAAGTGCTGGTCACGCCCGACATGCACCGGGTCCACCACTCCGTCCACCGTCGGGAAACCGACAGCAATTTCGGCTTCAGCTTAGCGTGTTGGGACCGGCTGTTCGGCACCTATCGCGATCAGCCGCGCGATGGGCATACCGACATGAGCATCGGCCTGGCGTATTTCCGCGACTGGCGGGCCACTCGCTGGTACGGCCTGTTGCTCCAGCCGTTTCTAGACTCGGAACCCCCTTCAGCCCAACGGGAATCCCGGACGGAACTCATTTGAACTCCAATCGGAGACCGGCCTTGCGCAGGAAGCGCGCTTCTTTCTCCAAATCGGCTTGCGTCAGCGGATGCTCGTCCAGCCAGCCCTCGGGAAACTGCAATTCCATCCGCTGTTGCGGGCCGCGCAAGGTAACGGCCGGTAAAGGTTGCCGGGTACGCGCCCGGTTCAACACCACCGCCAACCGTAACAACACGCACAGCCGCCGCGCCAGCGGGGCGACATCGCGCGGCAAATGCGCGAAGGCCTCTTCCGGAAACGACCGGCGATGGTAGCGGACCAAAGCCGCCAACCAAGTCTGATCATCCTGCGAGAATCCGGGCAGGTCGGCGTGTTGCAGGATGTACCCGCCGTGTTTGTGGTACTGGTTGTAGGTCAACAACATGCCGACCTCATGCAAGCGGGCCGCCCATTCCAGAACATGCGCGCACTCCTCGGTTTCCAGGTGCCAGCTTTCGCGCACCTGCCGCAACAGCGCGCGGGCCGTGGCGTTGACTCGTTCGGATTGCGCCTGATCGAGGCCGTAGCGGCCGACCACGGCGGCGATGCTGCGATCGCGCACGTCCTCGTGGCGGATGCGGCCCAGCAAATCGTAAATCACGCCTTCCCGCAACGCGCCTTCCGAAACTTCCAGCTTTCCGACGTTCAGCGCCTCGCACAACCCGTGCAACACCACGAAGCCCCCCGCGAACACCTTGGCCCGCGCCGGTTCCAGCTGCCAGCGCGCCGCCAGTCCCGCCGCCTGCCCGGTGGCGACTAGCGCGGCCCGCAAGCGCCGCAACCCTTCCAGGGTGATGCCTTCCCGGCTCCAGCCTTCGCGCGTCACCACCTCCTGAATCGCCTTGATCGAACCCGAGGCGCCGGTGACCACCTGCCAGCCGCGCTCCAGATAATCTTCCCGCACCGGCTCCAGCCGCAGCTGCACCCGCAGTTCGGCTTCGCGCATCCGGGCTTCGCTGAGCTTGCCGTCGTCGAAACAGGCCCGGCTCAAGCTGACGCAGCCCATCTTGAGACTGGTCAGATGCAGCGGTTCGAACTTCTCGCCGATGATCAGCTCCGTGCTGCCCCCGCCGATGTCCACCACCAGCCGCCGGCCCGATACGTCGGCGACGCTGTGCGCGACTCCGAGATAGATCAACCGGGCTTCTTCTTGGCCGCTGATGATCTCGACATCGTGGCCCAGCACGTCCTCGGCCCGCGTCAGAAACTCCGCGCTGTTGCGCGCCTGCCGTAAGGTGTTGGTGCCGACGATCCGCAGTTGCTGGGGCGGAATATGGCGCAACCGCTGGCCGAAGCGCGCCAGACACTCTAGCGCCCGCCGTTGCGAGTCCTCCGACAGCTGGTTTCTGTCATCCAGGCCCGCCGCCAGTTGCACCATTTCCCGCAGCCGGTCCAGCACCTGGATATGGTCGTTGGCGATCCGGGCGACGATCATGTGAAAGCTGTTGGAACCTAAATCGATCGCCGCGACGACCTCGGGGCTCATGATAAAACTCTCCTTCAATCCCGCTTCAGGTCGCGCAGTTGGCCGGCGGTCAGCACCCAGTGCAGCACCCCTTTACCGGCGGCGGCGCGCTTGGAAAACTCAAAAAAAGCCGCGCCACCCTTGCGAAACACGATCATGGAACGGGGTTCGCCAGCCAGCAACAACCCCGCCAGCCGGCTCAATTGCGGCTCGTGGCCCACGGCCACCACCGTCTCGGCCGGACAGTGCGCCAACCATTCCAGCACCGCCTCCGGCGGATAGCTGTAATCCAGCTCGGGGCGCTCCACGATGGGGATGTCGCCATACGCCCGCGCGATGATTTCGGCGGTTTCGCGGGCGCGCACCA
>DPWB01000059.1:0-546 GCA_003527885.1 Candidatus Competibacteraceae bacterium | reverse complement strand
CGCTTTCGGCGTCCTCGGCGATGGCGTGGCGAACCAGCAACAGTTTCATCAAAACGTCCTCACGGAAAAGGTGGCCGCCAGTTTAGCACCGGCGCGGCGGGCTTCGAGAGTGAACCGGCTAGGCCGGAAAATCCTTGGCGTATTTTCCGACCCATTCCGCCGCCGCCTCCGCCGTCGAAAGCCGTCGGCCTTCCTGTTCCAACACCTGTTTCTGGTAAAGATGGATATGGCAAATCTGCTCGACCATCCGCACCGAAAACTCGGTGTTCGCATCGGCGAACTGGACCCCGACATCGTAATGGTCCTCGGCGCGCCGGCACCAGACGATGGTGCCCGTGGTCTCGAAGGCCGGCTCCCGGACCGGAATGGTGATTCGGACCAGGCTACCCCGCCGCAGGGCTTTTTCGGTTTGGAAGCACAAACCCCCTTGACTGATATTGTTCAGGCGTTCGCGATGGCCCGCCTTGACGCTGGCGACCTGGTATTCGATGGGGATATCCGTGGGATGGCGGATGAATTCTCGCATGGGGGCGATCCTCCAAACTC
>DPWB01000314.1 GCA_003527885.1 Candidatus Competibacteraceae bacterium | reverse complement strand
CCGACCATGAAGCCGGTGATGTTTTGCAGAAACAGCAGCGGGATGCCGCGCTGGCCGCACAGTTCGATGAAGTGCGCGCCTTTCTGGGCCGATTCCGAAAACAGGATGCCGTTGTTGGCGATCAGGCCGACCGGGTAGCCGTACAGTTGGGCGAAACCGGTGACCAGGGTGGCGCCGTAGCGGGCCTTGAATTCGTCGAAGCGCGAGCCGTCCACGATCCGGGCGATGATTTCCCGCACGTCGTAAGGCTTGCGGGTGTCGGTCGGCAGGATGCCGTAGATTTCCTCCGGGTCGTAGAGCGGTTCCTCGCCGCGCCCCAGCGCCAGCTCGACCGGCTTGACCCGGTTGAGGTTGGCCAGAATCCGCCGGGCGATGTAGAGCGCGTGGGCGTCGTTTTCCGCCAGATGGTCGGCGACCCCGGAGATGCGGGTATGCACGTCGCCGCCGCCCAAGTCCTCGGCGCTCACCACTTCGCCGGTGGCCGCTTTGACCAGCGGTGGGCCGCCGAGAAAAATGGTGCCTTGGTTCTTGACGATGACGGTCTCGTCGGACATCGCCGGCACGTAAGCGCCGCCGGCGGTGCAGGAGCCCATCACCACGGCGATCTGCGGGATGCCCAAGGCGGACATGGTGGCCTGGTTGTAGAAGATGCGGCCGAAATGGTCGCGGTCGGGGAACACCTCATCCTGCTTGGGCAGAAACGCGCCGCCGGAGTCCACCAGATACACGCACGGCAGCCGGTTTTGCTCGGCGATCTCCTGGGCGCGCAGGTGCTTCTTGACCGTCATCGGGTAGTAGGTGCCGCCTTTGACCGTGGCGTCGTTGGCCACGATCATGCACTCGCCGCCCTGCACCCGGCCGATGCCGGTGATGATGCCGGCCGACGGCGCGTCGTTGTCGTACAGCCCATACGCCGCCAGTTGGCCGACTTCCAGAAACGGCGCGCCGGGGTCCAGCAGGTGATTGACCCGCTCGCGCGGCAACAATTTACCGCGCGCGACATGCTTCTGCCGGGCCGCCGCACTGCCCCCTTGCGCCACTTCCGCCACCCTGTCGCGCAGGTCGGCGACCAGCGAACGCATGGCCGCCGCGTTGCTCAGGAAGTCGGTCGAGCGGGCATCGATCCGGGTCTTGATGACGCTCATCAGGCGCTCTCGGCGAACAGCTCCCGCCCGATCAGCATCCGGCGGATTTCGGAGGTGCCCGCGCCGATCTCGTAGAGTTTGGCGTCCCGCCACAACCGGCCGGTGGGAAATTCGTTGTTGTAGCCGTTACCGCCCAAGGCTTGAATCGCCTCGCCCGCCATCCAGGTGGCTTTTTCGGACGCATAGAGAATGGCCCCGGCGGCGTCCTTGCGCAGCACGCGGGCGTGGTCGGAGCGGTCGCAAGATCGGGCGACGGCGTAGACGTAAGCGCGGCAGGCTTGCCAGGTCGTATACATATCGGCCAGTTTGCCTTGCATCAATTGGAATTCGCCGATGGGGGCACCGAACTGTTTTCGGTCGTGCAGGTAGGGCACCACCGCATCCATGCAGGCGGCCATGATCCCCAGCGGACCGCCCGCCAGCACCGTGCGCTCGTAGTCCAAACCGGACATCAGCACTTTGACGCCGTTGCCGACGCCGCCCAACACGTTTTCCTCCGGCACCTCGCAGTCGTCGAAGAATAGCGGATAGGTGTTGGAGCCGCGCATTCCCACTTTGTCCAAATGGGTGCCGTGACTGAAGCCTTTGAAACTTTTTTCGACGATGAAGGCGGTGATGCCGCGCGGGCCGGCGTTTAGATCGGTCTTGGCGTAGATTACCGAAGTGTCGGCATCGCCGCCGTTGGTGATCCACATCTTGCCGCCGTTCAACACGTAGCGGTCGCCTTTTTTGTCGGCGCGCAGCTTCATCGACACCACGTCGGAGCCGGCGTTGGGCTCGGTCATCGCCAGCGCCCCGACATGCTCGCCGGAAACCAGTTTGGGCAGATAGCGGGCTTTTTGCGCGGCGCTGCCGTTGCGGTGAATCTGGTTGACGCACAGGTTGGAGTGCGCCCCGTAGGACAAGCCGACCGAGGCCGAGGCGCGGGAAATTTCCTCCATCACCACCACGTGCGCCAGATAACCCATCCCGACGCCGCCGTATTCCTCGCCGACCGTCATTCCGATCAAGCCCATATCGCCAAACTTGCGCCACAGGTCGGCGGGAAAAAGATTGTCGCGGTCCACCTGGGCGGCGCGCGGGGCGATTTCCTTGCTGGCGAAAGCGTGTACCGACTCGCGCAACATGTCGATGGTGTCGCCCTGGTCGAAGTTCAGGCTGTGGAAAGACATTAAAAATCTCCCGATGGCTGCTGGTGGCTCCGCCGGCGCTGCCGCGCCACGTCGAACCGCATAAAATTCAATGCTCGAATTTAAAGATACTGCGTTTTTGCAAAAAAGTGAACACAAATTCAAAAATTGAGGTTATACTCATTCCATGGTCTACCGACGCTCGCCCTTGATGGAGGAACGACTGGCCAACAACCGGGACCGCATCCTGCTGGCGACCCGCAAGCTGGTCGCGGAAGGCGGCTTCCGGGAAGCGCAGGTCGCGGCGGTGGCGGCGCTGGCCGGCGTGTCCACCGGGATGATCTACCGCTACTTCCCGTCCAAGGCCGAGCTGTTCGTGGAAGTTTTGGGCGACGCGGTCGGCGCGGAGATCGAAATTTTGCGCGAGATCGCCGACGGCTCCGGCTCGGCCGGCGAACGGCTGAGCACCGCGGTGACGTCTTTCGTGCGCCGGGCGTTGCGCGGCCCCAACCTGGCCTATGCTTTTATCACCGAGCCGGTCGATCCCGAGGTCGACACTGCCCGGATTCGCTACCGCAAGACCTTTGGCGATGTGTTCAAGGCCATCCTGATCGACGGTATCGAACGAGGAGAATTCCCCGATCAAGATGTGGACGCCAGCGCGGCCTGCATCGTGGGTGCGTTTACCGAGGCGCTGGTCGGCCCGATCGGCCCGACCACCCGCAACACGCCCGACAAGGAGCGGCTGGTCGCGAGCATCCGAAGTTTCTGCCTGCGGGCGGTCGGCGGCGCGGCGACCTGAGGAGATGATCTCGGCTATTTGATATTCGGCCCCGATGAGGCCCTCGCTTCTGCGCCGGGGCCAAACATCGAGCCTTTTCCCAGCTCTCATAACGATTAAAACGATCAAGAACCATCTGACGCCCGAAGCCGGTTGCTGGGAACCGGAATTCGGCGGGAGAAGAGGATGCCGTTAGAGACGACTGCCGGAGATTCGGAACGGTTGCAGACCTTTCCGCGCCTGCTGTTCCACCACGCCCGCACGCGCGGGACCGCGCCGGCCATCCGCGAGAAGGATCTCGGCATCTGGCAGACCTGGAGCTGGGCCGAGGTCGCCGAGCGGGTGCGGGCTTTGGCCTGCGGGCTGGCGGCGCTGGGGTTCAAGCGCGGCGACAACCTCGCCATCATCGGCGACAACCGCCCGCACCTGTACATGATGATGAGCGCGGCGCAATGCCTGGGCGG
>DPWB01000417.1 GCA_003527885.1 Candidatus Competibacteraceae bacterium | reverse complement strand
GTATCGGCGTCGAACACGATCTTGCCAGAGGATGCACCCGGAGACGCGCCCATCCCCTGGGCCGCAGGAGCCACCTTATGTTTCGGGTCGAGCTGCGGGAACATCATCTGTTCCAGCGATTCGGGATCAATACGCAGCAGGGCTTTTTCGCGGTTGATCAAGCCTTCGTTGGCCATTTCCACCGAGCTGCGCACCATCGCCGCAGCGTTCATCTTGCCGTTACGGGTTTGCAGGCAGTAGAGCACGCCCTTTTCGATGGTGTACTCGTAATCCTGCACTTCGTGGTAGTGGCCTTCCAGCTTGTTGCGCAGTTCGACCAACTGCCGGAACAGATCCGGCATCTCGTTTTTCATCTCCAACACGGGCTTGGGGGTGCGGATGCCGGCCACCACGTCCTCGCCCTGAGCGTTGACCAGGTACTCGCCGTACATCACGTTTTCGCCAGTGCCGGGGTCGCGGGTGAAGCCGACGCCGGTCGAGCAATCGTTACCCATGTTGCCGAACACCATGGTCACGATATTGACGGCGGTGCCGTTGGCCTGATCTGGAGTGATCTTGAATTCGCGGCGGTAATCGACGGCGCGCTGGCCCATCCACGAGCCGAACACGGCCTTAATGGCCAGCTCAAGCTGCTCATAGGGGTCTTGCGGGAACGGCCGCCCGGTCTGCTCCTGAACGACTTTGAGGAACAATTGGCCGATGTCTTTCAGGTCGTTGGCGCTCAGGCCCAGATCAACCTTGACGCCTGCACGGCGCTTGACCGCCTCAAAGTGCTCATCGAAATGATGATCGTCCACCCCCAGCGCGATCTTGCCAAACAACTGGATGAAACGACGATAAGCGTCATAACCGAAGCGTTCGTTGCCGGTGAGCTTGATCAGCCCGGCCAGGGTGGTCTCATTCAGGCCCAGATTGAGGATGGTGTCCATCATGCCCGGCATGGACATGGCGGAGCCGGAGCGCACCGACACCAGCAGGGGGTTGGCCGCGCCGCCGAACTGCTTGCCGGTTTCCTGCTCCAGCCACGTCATGTTCTGGCGCACGCTGTCCATGAGCCCGTCGGGCAGGCGGTTGTTGGCGATGTAGTCCAGACAGGCTTCGGTGGTGATCACGAAACCCGGCGGCACTTTTAGGCCAATCTGGGTCATTTCGCAGAGGTTGGCGCCCTTGCCGCCCAGCAGCATTTTGTTTTTGCCGTCCCCTTCGGTGTACTTGTAAATATACTTTTTCGCCATGATCCTACCTTCGTTGTAGCTGTGGTTGGGTGAACATCGAACCGACCCGAGTCCAGCGCGGCGCCGATCGTCCCAAGCCGCCCGCGCCAGTCCTTGGAACCGGGAAAGCGCTTGAGGAAAGCTGTCGCCGGAGAGAATCCTGCGCTTGAGGTCGCAAGCGGGTCCGCATGACTTTTAAAGATAGTCACATCCGGCGGAAATTGCCAAGCCTGTTCGTTCGGGCGTCGGCAAATTAAAACGATGGCGAATTGACTTGCGGGTGGCTTGGCCGGAAACTACCGCCTTCCCGCCCTGCCGACAACCCGTGCCGTCGCCAACTCCATTCACGTCATCGACCCGTTATTTTCTTTCGGAATGCTTCCCAGCGCTTCAGACTCCGTTGCCGCACCGCCGCCTTGTAACGGCCAGCTCGTGACCGTGCGCGGCTTGTCCTTCCGCCGCGGCGACCGCGTCATTTTTCAGGACGTGAACCTCGACATCCCGCGCGGCAAGGTGACCGCCATCATGGGGCCGAGCGGCACCGGCAAAACGACGCTGCTGCGGCTGATCGGCGGTCAGATCCGCCCCGACGCCGGCCTGATCGAAGTGGACGGCTTGCGCGTTCCCGAACTCGGACGCCGGGAGCTTTACCAGTTGCGAAAACGCATGGGGATGCTCTTTCAAAGCGGCGCGCTGTTCACCGACTTGAGCGTGTTCGACAACGTGGCTTTTCCCTTGCGGGAACATACCCGGCTCTCCGAAGCGTTGATTTATACCCTGGTGTTGATGAAGCTGGAAGCGGTCGGCTTGCGCGGCGCTCGCTCTCTGATGCCGGCGGAGCTATCCGGCGGCATGGCGCGCCGGGTGGCGCTGGCTCGGGCCATCGCGCTCGATCCGATGATCGTCCTCTACGACGAACCTTTCGCCGGTCAGGACCCGATTTCCATGGGCGTGTTGACCAGGCTGATCCGCACCCTGAACGACGCCCTTTGCCTCACCAGCATCATCGTCTCGCACGACGTCAAGGAAACCGCCGCCATCGCCGATCACCTGTACCTGATCTCCGATGGCCATGTCGTGGAACACGGCACCCCCGAGGAACTGGGCCGCTCGACCTCGCCCTGGGTCGACCAGTTTATGCACGCCCTGCCGGATGGGCCGATGTCGTTCCACTATCCGGCGCCGCCTTACGAAACCGATTTGCTGTTGCGGGTCCCGGCATGACGGCTGCCCTGGAGAATCTAGGGCGGTTCGTCCTGGATAGACTGACCGCGCTGGGGCGGGCCAACCTGTTCTTTTTGCGCCTGTTGGGGGCACTGGTCTTCCTGTTCCAACGCCCCGGCCTGCTGGTCAGACAACTGCACGCGGTCGGCGTGTTGTCCCTGCCGATCATCCTGGTGTCGGGGCTGTTCGTCGGCATGGTGCTGGGCTTGCAGGGCTATGCCAATCTGGTGGATTTCGGCGCCACCTCGTCGCTCGGCACGGTGGTGGCGCTCTCGTTGGTCCGGGAGCTGGGGCCGGTGCTGACCGCGTTGCTCTACGCCGGCCGGGCCGGCTCGGCGCTGACCGCCGAAATCGGGCTGATGAAAGCCACCGAGCAACTGGCCAGCATGCAGATGATGGCGGTCGACCCTTTCGTGCGGGTGCTGGCGCCGCGCTTTTTGGCCGGGTTCATCGCGGTGCCCTTGCTGACGGCCATTTTCACGGCGGTCGGCATCCTGGGCGGTTATCTGGTGTCCGTGGTGCAGCTGGGCGTGGACGGCGGCGCGTTCTGGGCGCAAATGCAAGCGAGAGTCTTGTTGTGGGAAGATATCGGTAACGGGGTGGTCATCAAAAGCCTCGTCTTCGCGGTTCTGGCCAACTGGATCGCTCTGTTCGAGGGTTACGAGGCGCAACCGACCTCGGGGGGGGTCAGTCTCGCCACCACCCAAACCGTGGTGGTCACCTCGCTGTCGGTGCTGGGCTGGGATTTTCTGCTGACCGCCCTGATGTTTGGAGCTTGGTGATCATGCGTCAAAAGCATTTGGAACTCCTGTCTC
>DPWB01000309.1 GCA_003527885.1 Candidatus Competibacteraceae bacterium | reverse complement strand
CATGAACGAGGTCTGCATGTTCACTCCCAGCAGTATGCCAAACCAGACCAAGTCGATGCCGAGTTTGTCGGCCACCGGGGCCAGCAGCGGTAGGATAATGAAGCTGATCTCGAAGAAATCCAGAAAAAACGCCAGCAGAAACACCATCAGATTGACCACGATCAAAAAGCCCAACTGACCCCCCGGCAGATCCAGCAGCAAGTGCTCGACCCACAGATCGCCGTTCACGCCCCGAAACACCAAGCTGAATACGCTGGCGCCAATCAGGATGAAGATCACGAAGCTGGTGATTTTGGCGGTGCTGTGCATGGCCTCGACCAGCATGGTCCGATTCAGCTTCCCTTTGGCCAAAGCGAGCCCCAGCGCGCCGACCGCGCCCAACGCCCCGCCCTCGGTCGGAGTCGCCCAACCGATGAAGATGCTGCCGAGTACTAGAAAGATCAACAAAAGCGGTGGAACCATCGCCGCCGCCGCCCGTCGCGCCAGCGCCCAGCCACGCAGCGTGCGGGCTTCCGGCGGCAGCGCCGGCACGGTGTGTGGGCGCAACACCGAATTCACGAACACCCAAACCAGATAAAAGCCCATAAGCGTGAAGCCGGGGATGAACGCGCCTTTGTACATGTCGCCGACCGAACGCCCCAGCACATCGGCCAGCACGATCAGCACTAGCGAGGGCGGAATAATCTGAGCCAATGTCCCGGAGGCGGCGATCACCCCGGAGGCCAGCGCCTTGTCGTAGCCGTAGCGCAACATGATCGGCAGAGAGATCAACCCCATGGCAATGACCGAAGCGGCCACCACGCCGGTGGTGGCCGCCAGCAGCCCGCCGACCAGAATCACCGCGTAGGCCAACCCGCCGCGAATGCCGCCGAACAACTGGCCGATGGTGTCGAGTAAAGCCTCGGCCATGCCGCTGCGCTCCAGCACCAAGCCCATGAAGGTAAAGAACGGAATCGCCAGCAGGATTTCGTTTTTCATGATCCCGAACACCCGGTCGGGAAACGCCTGCAACAAGTTCGGCGTCAGCAGGCCGAGTTCGATACCGAGCAGGCCGAAAGCCATGCCGACCGCCGCCAGCGAAAACGCCACCGGATAGCCGAGCAACAGGAAAACCACCAGCGCCGAGAACATGATCGGCGCCATGTAGGCGATGAGGAACTCGGCCATGTCAGTGTCCTCCCCGGAACTCGGGCATCTCCCGATGACCGGTCAGCGCGGCGGCGCTCTTGATGATCTCGGATACGCCTTGCAGGCTGAGCAAGACAAAAGCCACCGGGATCGCCAGCTTCATCGGCCACCAAGCCAGCCCGCCGGGATTCGGCGAAGCTTCACGGGTTTGGTAAGCGATCAGGAAGAAATTCCAGGAATCGTAAGCGATCAACAGGCAGACCGGTAACAGAAACAGCAGCCCGCCCAGAATGTCGATCCAGAGCTGCGTCGTCGGCCGCAACCGGGAATACAGGATGTCGATGCGGACGTGACCGCCCGCTTGCAATGTCCAGGACGCGCAAAACAGGAACACCAGCCCGAACATGAACCATTGGACTTCCAGCAGGGCGTTGGAACCCCAGTCGAAGCCGTAGCGCAGTGTCGCCGCCAGTGCACTGGCCAGCGCGCAGAGCAGAATCAGCCACGTCATCCACCGGCCGATGGCCCTGTTAAGCGCATCGATGGCCGCCGACAGGCGGAGCAGGAACCTCATGTCGCCTCCTGAGATGGAGTGGGGTGTCAAGGAAACGCCAGCTTTAGCGGGCTGGCAACGCCGGAATTCTCAACGGCCGAACAAAAGTTTTGTAGGGTTGCCGGCACCTTACAAGTCTAGCTGCTGAAAGGCGATCCACAACCGCGCGCCGCTGCTAGAATTCGGCTTCCCCCTTCGTTCGGGCCGTTCCGACTGCACGAGAGCTGATTCATGCAATACAAGGATTTGCGCGACTTTATCGTTCAACTGGAACGGCTCGGCGAACTCAAGCGCATTCCGGTCGCCGTGGACCCCAAGCTGGAGATGACCGAAATTTGTGACCGGGTGCTGCGCGCCGGCGGTCCCGCGCTCCTTTTCGAACACCCCAGGGGCCATGCCATCCCGGTGCTGGGCAATCTGTTTGGCACGCCGCGCCGGGTGGCCTTGGGGATGGGCGCCGAGGATGTGGAGGCGCTGCGCGAGGTCGGCAAGCTCCTGGCTTTTCTGAAAGAACCCGAGCCGCCCAAGGGACTGCGCGACGCCTGGGAGAAGCTACCGGTTTTCAAGAAGGTGCTGGACATGGCCCCCAAGAAGATCGGCCGGCCGCCGTGCCAGGAGCAGGTCATCGGGGGGGATGCCATCGACCTGTCCCGGTTGCCGGTTCAGACCTGCTGGCCGGAGGATGCCGGGCCGCTGATCACCTGGGGGTTAGTGACGACGCGCGGCCCGCACAAGTCGCGCCAGAATCTCGGAATTTACCGGCAGCAGGTGATCGGCCGCAACAAGGTGATCATGCGCTGGCTGTCGCACCGGGGCGGGGCGCTGGACTATCGGGACTGGCAGCAGGCGTATCCCGGCAAGCCGTTTCCGGTCGCCGTGGCGCTGGGCGCCGACCCGGCCACCATCCTGGCGGCGGTGACGCCGGTGCCGGACACGCTGTCCGAATATGCCTTCGCCGGCCTGTTGCGCGGCTCCCGCACCGAACTGGCGCAATGCTTGGGCAATGATTTACAGGTGCCGGCCTCGGCCGAATTCGTGCTGGAAGGTCACATCGCGCCCGGCGAGACCGCGCTGGAAGGGCCGTTCGGCGATCATACCGGCTACTACAACGAAGCCGACCGGTTCCCGGTGTTCAGCGTCGACCGAATCACCCATCGCGAGCGACCGATCTATCACAGCACCTACACCGGACGGCCGCCGGATGAGCCGGCCATTCTCGGCGTGGCGCTGAACGAGGTATTCGTGCCGATCCTGCAAAAGCAGTTTCCCGAAATCGTCGATTTTTATCTGCCGCCGGAAGGCTGTTCCTACCGGCTGGCGGTGGTGGCGATGCGCAAGCAGTATCCGGGCCACGCCAAACGGGTGATGCTGGGCATCTGGTCGTTCCTGCGCCAGTTCATGTACACCAAGTTCGTGATCGTGGTCGACGAGGATGTCAACGCCCGCGACTGGAAGGACGTGATCTGGGCCATGACCACCCGGATGGACCCGGCGCGGGACACCGTCACCATCGAAAACACCCCGATCGACTATCTGGATTTCGCCTCGCCCGTGTCCGGTCTCGGCTCGAAGATCGGTTTCGACGCCACCAACAAATGGCCGGGGGAGACCACCCGGCAGTGGGGCCGACCCTTGACCATGAGCGACGCGGTGAAGCGGCGGGTGGATACGCTGTGGACCGAGTTGGGTTTATGATGCCGGCCAATCGGCCGACCGCTTTCCTTAACCGTTGCCGGTCATCAATCCAGACGAGGAATCATTCGATGATGGCTTATCGCGTCGTGCTTCAACCGAGCGGTCACGAGTTTCAGGTCGCCGAAAACGAATCGGTCCTGGATGCCGCCTTGCGCGAGAAGGGTAGCGTGTTGCCCTACGGCTGCCGGAACGGCACCTGCGGTTCCTGCATGGGGACGATCCGATCCGGTGAGATCGAGTATCCCGATGGCAGGCCGCCGGCGCTCAGCGAACGCGAGCACGCCGAAGGCAAGGTATTGCTGTGTCAGGCGCGACCGCGCGGCGATCTGGTGATCGAAGCCCGCGAGATCAAGACCAGCGGCGACATCACCATCAAGATTCTGCCCTGTCGGGTGGAGCGGCGGGAGCTGCTGGCCCCCGACGTGATGCGGCTGTATCTGCGCTTGCCGAGCGCCGAACGGCTGCAATTCATGGCGGGTCAGTATGTGGATATCCTGCTGGCCGACGGCCGCCGCCGCGGCTTTTCGCTGGCCAATCCGCCGCACGCCGACGATCTGCTAGAGTTGCATGTCCGCCGCGTGCCGGGCGGTTTCTTCTCCGCTTTCGTGTTCGACAAGATGAAGGATAAAGCGCTGTTGCGCTTCCAGGGGCCGTTGGGAAGCTTTTTTCTGCGCGAGGATTCGCTGCGTCCGATCATCCTGATCGGGGGCGGCACCGGCTTCGCGCCGCTGAAAGGGATGTTGGAACACGCCTTTCAGGTTGGCTTGAAACGGCCTTTGCATCTGTACTGGGGGGCGCGCGCCGAGATTGATCTGTACCTGGATGAGCTACCGCGCCGGTGGGCGCAAGAACAGCCCAACTTCCGTTATACGCCGGTTTTGTCGGAGCCGCGCCCGGACGATGGCTGGCTGGGTCGCACCGGTTGGGTGCACGCGGCGGTCGCGGCGGATTATCCCGATTTACACGGGTACGAGGTCTATATGAGCGGCCCGCCGCCGATGATCGAGGCCGCCAAACCGGTATTTGCCGCGCGAGGCTTGCCGGAGGATCGACTGTTTTACGATTCCTTCGACTTCGCGCCGCATTGAGCGGGTGCGGGCTATGAAGCGGGGGAATGACGGGCGGTGCACCGGTGGCGCCGCCCGGGGGTCGGGAGCCGCCCGAACTAGGTCGTCGGGGCCGGATTGGCCAGTTGCTCGGATTTCTGCAATTGCGGCGCTGGTGCGGCGGGCAGCATCGCGCCCTGTTTTTCCTGCGGTTTTCCGACCAGCAGCCGCAGTCCGGCGTGAAAACACTGGAGAGCGTTATTGGGTTCTTGCAGCGATTGCAGCAGTTCGCCAAGTTCCTCGTAGGCGTCCGGCGTGGGCATCAGTTGAATGCTCCGCTCCAGGTAATGGCGGGCCTTGTCGGGCTGTTGGCAGCGCTTCGCCAGCCGGCCCAGCGTCAACAGCAGATGCGGGTTATCGCTGTGGCGGGTGAGCCAGCTTTCAGCGGTCGTCAGCTGCGCGACGGCGTTGCCGCGCTCCAGCCTCCCGTAACCGACCGTCAGCCTTTCGCTCCAGCGGCGGGCGATGGCCTCACGCAGCAGCCTTTCGGCGTCGTCGGTGGCGCCGTAATCGCACAAGGCGTTGGTGTAGCCGATCAAAAACTCTTCATCGTCTTCGCGCAGCGCCGCCGGCGCTTGTCGCCACAGCGCCTTGAGTTTATCCAGCGACCCCGAAGCGGCGCTTTCCAACAGGGCTTGATAGGTTTGCTTCTGTAGCGCCGCGAAAGGTTCGGAGCCGAACGCTTTCTGTTTCTGGAGTTCCGGCAACAGCGCTTGCAAGGGTTCCCAGGCCTTGAGCTGTTGATAGGTTTTGGCCAGTCCTTGTAGCACGCCGGGATGGTGGGGGTGGTGGGCGCGCAACGACTCCAGCAGCGGGCGCGCCTGTTCGGCTTGGCCATCGTCCAGCAGAAAGCCGGCCCGCGTCAGTTGCACCGTCAATTTGTCGGCGTCGGGAGTATCTTCGGCTTTACGCAAGTGCAGGTCGCGCCGCCATTTCAGATCGTTGAGTTGATGGGCGGCTTGGGCGGCGTTCAAGTAGTGGAGGGCGGGGGAGTCGCTGTGCGGCGCGCTCTTGACCAACGCCTTCTCGGCCTCCACCCATTGGCCCGCCGCCATCTTCTGGACGCCGGCGTTGAAGGAATGGCGCGCTTTCTTGTTCAGTCGCCGCCGGTTGAAGGTCAGCGTCCAACTCGGCGCTTGCCACAACCCGATCATCAGCCGAACCAACCCGTAGAAGGCGACGAAAAGGAGGATCAAAAACAGCGCCAGAAAGGCGAAACTGGTTTCGACCGTCCAGTTGCCCATGCTGAACATGGCGTAGCCGGGGTCTTGCTTGAGCACCAGCGCTAACCAGACCGACACCAGCAACGTGACGATAATACCGACCAATAGCTTCATTACCGTGACTCCTGTCCGGTTCTCGGCGGTTCGGCGGGCAGCGGCGCTGTTTTTTGGACCGCGCGAACCGGTTGCCGCTTAGCCAGAGCGTCTTGAAAGGCTTTGTTGAGACCGGCCAGATCCGGGATGTAAGTATTGAACTGCACGCTTTCCAGCGCTTTCACCTCGCTTTGAAAAGCGCTCACCCGCGAATCGTGCACATCGAAGTAAGTGGCCAGCCACGATCCGGCCAGTTTGTGGGCGTCCTGATACGCCTGAGCGTCACCCCGCAGCAAGGCCAAGCGCATACTTTCCAGTTCGAGTTGCAGGTTCTGACGCAGGAAAAACTCTTCTTCCATGGCGATCAGAGGCGGAGCGTCGCTGCGCACGCGCCGGATCACGACGATGCCCTTGAACTGGTTCCAGACGGCTTCGCTGGCACGATCCCACCAGGGCCGTTCGTCGCTGCTGACGGTCGCGTTGTCGGACGGTTTGAGCTGGCTTTTGATGTTCGGTATGCCCGAATCGATTTTTACCGGCAGCGTGGCGACTTGTTGCTGCATTTCGACCAGTTTGTGAGCCAGCCCGGAGAAATCGGCCAGCCGCACGCCGCGCAAGCTGCCGATCACCTCGCCCAGCATGGTTTGTACCGGAGCCAGCGCGCTCTCGCCGACGGTTTTCAGGCGCTCTTGGGCGGTGTCCAGCGCCAGCAAGACGGCGGGGATGTTGCGTTCGAGCTTTAATTTGGTGTCGGCCAGCCGCAACAGATAGTCAGCTTCCGCCAGAGGGAAGGCGTTCACGTCGCCGCCCTTGGCCGCGACGACCTTGAGGGCGTCCAGGTTCTCGGCCAGCCCGGTGTCCGTCAAACGGAGGTTTTTCAATTGCTCGTCCAGCTTGGCGAGATGGTTTTGCTGGTCCCGCAGCTGTGTGTCAATCGCCTGTTGTTGCTGCTGGAGGTCGGCTTTTTGGGTGTCGTGGCTTTCCCGCAGCAGCTTCATTTCACCCTTGAGGATGTCGTTCTCGCCCTTTTGCAGCTCCATGGCGTTTTTCAGCGGTTGCACGTCGCCGGACAAGCCGAGGAGCTGGCCCTTGATCTGCAGGTTTTCGTCCGAGGCGAGCAATTTTTGAAGTTGCGCTTTCATGGCCTGGAGTTCGGGAGCCGTCTGAGCCACCGCCTGTTTGGCCGCCGCCTCGATCCGGGCGGTCTGGGCGGCGTGCTCTTCTTGCCACAGATACCAGAGATAGCCGCTGCCACCGGCGGCGGCGAGGGCGATCAGGAGCGCGAAACCCGCCAGGCCGCGCCCGCTTTTGGCGGGAGGCGCGGCCACATAGCTTCTGGAAGGCGCGGCCCCAAAAGCCGAGGTGGGTTTGATGATTCCGTTGTCCGATTTTTTGTCTGTCATATCGCGTCACCGAACTGAACTGAAGATGGATTTGCCGCCAAGTCCAACAATGTGGAGACGATGGCGTCGTCGCTGGCGTTTTCGCTCAGCAGAAGGCGGCGGCAACCGTATTCCGCGGCAGTCTGTCGGGTACGGGGACTGGTCGCGACCAGGGGTGTGTCACGCAGATAGTCTTGTCCCGGTTCACTTAGCATATCAAACAAATTCAACAGGATTTCGGTACTGGTCACCACAACCGCGCCAATTTCGCCGCGCGCCCAGCGTTCCAGCAACCTTTTGCCATCAGCGGTCGGGCGTTCGCGCCGGTAAACTTCGGCGCGGTCCACGCGGGCGCCGCGCGCGGTCAGGGTGTCAGCCAGCAGAGCGCGCCCGTTTTCGCCCCCGACGATGAGGATGCGTTGGCCGGCCACCCGTTGAAAGCGGGGCAGCGCCAGTAGCCCCTCACTGCTGAAGTCGGATTCCGGTTGCAGGCAACGGGCGACACCAAATTGCGCCAGTTTTCGGGCGGTCGCTTTGCCGACGGCGGCGATTTCCAGCGCGGGCGGGAGTCCGCCGCGCTGCTGGATCGGCGGCCACGCCCGTTCCACGGCGTTGGCGCTGGTGAAAATGGCCATGTCGCAATCCGCCAAACCGTCGAACACGACCAGCGCCGCCGCCCAGTCGCGCGGTTCGCGGATCAAGAGGGCGGGGCAGCGGATGGGGGTGCCGCCGTGGCTTTCGATCAACCGACAAAGCGGGCCGGCCTGATGGTCCGGCCGGGTGACCAGTACGCCCCATCCGCCCAGCGAGCCGGCCATCGGGTCACCCGCCTAGGACAACGCGCGGACGCGCCGCAAAATCGCATCCGCGCCGCGCCCGAGCAGGTCCTCGGCCAAAGCCTCACCCAGTGAGGGCGCCGCATCGGTCGGGCCGCGAATCTCGCCGGCGACGAGCCGGCTGCCATCGGGTTCGCCGACCAGACCGCGCAACCACAGGCGATCCTCCTCCAACACCGCATAGCCGGCGATGGGGACTTGGCAGCCGCCTTGCAAGCGGGCGTTGAAAGCCCGTTCCGCCGAGAGCCGGAGCCGGGTTGAGGGATCGTCGAGCACCGCGCTCAATTCGCGGGTGCGGCGGTCGTCCAGCCGGCATTCCACGCCGATGGCGCCCTGCCCGATGGCCGGCAGACTGAATTCCGGTTCCAGCGCCCGAGTGATACGCTCGGCCAATCCCAGGCGTTTCAGGCCGGCGGCGGCCAGGATGATGGCGTCGAACTCGCCCGCATCCAACTTTGCCAGCCGGCTGTTGACGTTGCCGCGCAGACTGGAAATTTTCCAGGCGGGATAGCGGGCCGCGAGCTGGCATTGCCGGCGCAGGCTGGAGGTGCCGATTCGGGCGTCGGCCGGTAAGGCGTCGGGGTGGGCATAACGGTTGGAGACGAAGGCGTCACGGGGGTCCTCGCGCGCCAGGATGGCGGTTAAACCCAATCCAGCCGGAAAATCCACCGGCACATCCTTCATGGAATGGACGGCCAGATCGGCGTGATTTTCCAATAGCCCCTGCTCCAATTCCTTGACGAACAAACCCTTACCCCCCACCTTGGCCAGCGGGCTGTCCAGTATTTTATCGCCGCGCGTGACCATGCCGACCAGTTCGACGTGTAGGCCGGGATGCGCGTGCCGCAAGCGTCCGGCGACGTGCTCGGCCTGCCACAGGGCGAGGGCGCTTTTTCGGGTGGCGATCCGCAGAGTATCGGAGGGCATGGTTTTGCTAAGCTATGCTGTCTTTTTCCTTTAGTCTACAGAATATCTTATGAGCGATACACAAACCAACAAGACTTGGGGCGGGCGCTTCACCGAAAGCACCGACGCTTTCGTGGCGGCGTTCACGGCCTCGGTGGGCTTCGACCGACGCATGTACCGGCAGGATATCGACGGCTCTATCGCCCACGCTCGGATGCTGGCGCGGGTGGGCGTGCTGGCGCCGGCCGATGGCGAGGCGATCGTGCGTGGTTTGGAGGCGATTCGCGGCGAGATCGAACGCGGCGAGTTCGGGTGGTCGGTGGAACTTGAAGATGTCCACATGAACATCGAAGCGCGGCTGACCGAGCGCATCGGCGACGCCGGCAAGCGGCTGCACACCGGCCGCTCCCGCAACGACCAAGTGGCGACCGACATCCGCCTGTACCTGCGCGATGCCATCGACGCCATTTTGCCCGAACTCAAACGCTTGCAAGCCGGGCTGGCGGAACTGGCGGCGCGCGAGGCCGCTACCATCATGCCCGGCTTCACCCACTTGCAAGTCGCCCAGCCGGTCACGTTCGGCCATCACCTGCTGGCGTGGTTCGAGATGCTCAAGCGCGACCACGAACGGTTCGCCGATTGCCGCAAGCGGGTCAACATCATGCCGTTGGGGGCGGCGGCGCTGGCGGGGACCAGCTATCCCTTGGACCGCCATTACACCGCACAATTGCTGGCTTTCGACGCGCCGGCCGCCAACTCGCTGGATGCGGTCAGCGACCGCGACTTCGCCATCGAATTCACCGCCGCCGCCGCGCTTTTGCTGACGCATTTGTCGCGGATGTCCGAGGAATTGGTGTTGTGGTCCTCGGCCCAGTTCGATTTTATCGATCTGCCGGATCGATTTTGCACCGGTTCGTCGATCATGCCCCAAAAGAAGAATCCCGACGTGCCGGAGCTGGTGCGCGGCAAGGTCGGTCGGGTCAACGGCCATTTGATCGCCTTGCTGACGTTGATGAAAAGCCAGCCGCTGGCCTACAACAAGG
>DPWB01000108.1:2197-2981 GCA_003527885.1 Candidatus Competibacteraceae bacterium | reverse complement strand
TTTTTCGCGGCCCGGCAAGGCTATATCAATCCCGAATCCTTCACCTTCATCGAATCGGCGATGGTGCTGGCGATTGTGGTGCTGGGCGGGATGGGATCGCAACTTGGCGTGATGCTGGCGGCGGTCGCTATCACCGTGTTGCCGGAACTGGCGCGCGAGTTCAACGAATACCGGATGCTGGCTTTCGGGCTGGTGATGGTGCTGATGATGATGTGGCGACCGCAAGGGCTGATTCCCGCCTCCCGCCCACCGCAGAAATTGCCCGAACATGCGGAGGCGACCCAATGAGCCTCGCTGCTGCGCTCCCCGCTGGCCAACCCGCCGATCAGCCTTTGCTGGCGGTGCGGAACCTGAGTATGCGTTTCGGCGGCCTGCTGGCGGTGGATAACGTCGCTTTCGATGTCCGGCGCGGCCAGATTTTCGCCATCATCGGCCCCAACGGTGCGGGCAAGACCACCGTGTTCAACTGCGTCGGCGGTTTTTACCATCCCACCACCGGCAGTGTGGCGCTGGACGGACAGGCGATCAACCATCTGCCCAGCCATCGGATCGCCCGGCTGGGACTGGTGCGCACCTTCCAGAATGTGCGGCTGTTCAAGACCATGAGCGTGGTCGAAAACCTGCTGATCTCCCAGCATACCCAGCTGGAAACCCGGCTGCTGCCCGGTCTGTTCAAAACGCCCAAGTACCGCCGCGCCGAAGCCGAGGCGCTGGAACGGGCCGCCTTCTGGCTGGAAAAGGTCGGGCTGCTGGCCGTCGCCAACCGCGAAGCGGGTAATCTCGC
>DPWB01000108.1:0-1854 GCA_003527885.1 Candidatus Competibacteraceae bacterium | reverse complement strand
GAGCTGCGCGCCAACCACGAGGTCGCGGTGCTGCTGATCGAGCACGACATGAGCCTGGTGATGGGCATTTCCGACGAGATTCTGGTGATGGAATACGGCCGGCCTATCGCCACTGGCGCGCCGGCGGAGATTCGCAGCAATCCCAAGGTCATCAAAGCCTATCTGGGAGAAGAGTGATGATGCTCAAACTGGAGAACGTTCACACCTTCTACGGCCAGATCGAGGCGCTGAAAGGCGTCTCGCTGGACGTGCATCCCGGCGAGATCGTCACCCTGATCGGGGCCAACGGCGCGGGCAAGAGCACCCTGCTGATGACCATTTGCGGCTCGCCGCACGCCGGCAAGGGCGCGGTGATCTTCGAGGGGCAGGACATCACCCAGAAACCGACCCACGTCATCATGCAATGCGGGCTGGCGCTGGTGCCGGAGGGGCGGCGGATTTTTCCCGGCCTGACCGTGCAGGAAAACTTGCAGATGGGCGGCTTCTTCGCCGACAAGTCACGGCTGGACACCGATCTGGAGCGGATCTTCACGCTGTTTCCGCGCTTGAAGGAGCGCCGCCACCAGCGCGGCGGCACCCTGTCCGGCGGCGAACAGCAAATGCTGGCCATCGGTCGCGGCTTGATGGGCCGGCCCAACCTGTTGCTGCTGGATGAACCGTCACTGGGACTGGCCCCGATCATCATCGCCCAGATTTTCCAAATCCTGAAGGAAATCCGCGAGGAAGGCGTGACTATCTTCCTGGTGGAACAAAACGCCCACCGTGCCCTGCAACTGGCGGATCGGGGTTACGTGCTGGAAAACGGCCGCATCGTGCTGGCCGATAGCGGCGCTAACCTGCTGGCCAACGATGAGGTGCGCAAGGCGTATTTGGGCGGTTGAAAAAGGCTGTCGGCCGAACGGTTTGGGCGGGCGCCGAACGCCCCGGCCCGCCCCCGCGCAAAGCGGCGGCCGGGACATCCATGCCTTGACAGCGCGCCGGATCAGGCAATTCCGTCGAGCACCGCACGGATTCGCGCGCCGATATCATCGACCGTGCCGGTGCCTTTGATCTTGCTCAGCAACCCTTTTCGGGTGTAATAATCGATGAGTGGAGCCGTCTTCTCCTCGAAAACCCGCAAGCGATTGCGGATGGTCTCTTCGTTGTCGTCAGCCCGGCCGCGCCCCAGCAAACGCCTGACGATTTCCTCGTAATCCACATCGATAAACAGCACCTTATCGAGCGGCTGGCCGAGCTTGGCCAGCAGCTTGTCCAGCGCTTCGGCCTGGGCCAGATCACGCGGAAAGCCATCCATCATGAAACCCTTGGGGTTGGTCTTGGCCAGCGACTGCAACCCGTTTTCGATCATCCCCAGCACGATATCGAACGGCACTAGATCGCCGGCATCCATGTAAGGCTTGGCGCGCCGGCCCAGTTCGGTGCCGGCGGCCACCTCGGCGCGCAGCAAGTCGCCGGTGGCGACCGTGGCAACGCCGTAACGTTCGATGATGGAATCGGTTTGAGTTCCCTTACCTGAACCGGGTGCGCCTAACAGAACGATTCTCATAATATGGTTTCACTCTTTCAGTGGAGGGCAGGAATAGTTTGGTAATCCGATGGCGGTCAAAATCGCCTTCCGGGGCGACCGGGCCAAGCGCGGGCGCGGCGGTCGGTGGCACCCGCAAGGAACGAACCGGCCAACAACCCAGCCGGTCGTCCCGCCCGATGCCAGTCTGTCACAAGCTGCCAAGCAGTCGGCCTTACTGTAGTATAGACCTGTCTCTTATACACATCTCCGAGCCCACGAGACCGTACTAGATCTCGTATGCCGTCTTCTGCTTGATAAAAAAAAAAAAAAATACAACCGTAGGCGAC
>DPWB01000094.1:588-6718 GCA_003527885.1 Candidatus Competibacteraceae bacterium | reverse complement strand
GATCGAAACCAACAAGGGGCCGCTCAGCAACGAGGAAATGGCCCGTTTGTTCCGCGAGATCATGTCCGCCTGTCTGGCGCTGGAGGAGCCACTGCGCATCGCCTTTCTGGGGCCGGAAGGCACCTTTACCCAAGCGGCCGCGCTGAAGCATTTCGGCAAATCCATTCGCAGCATCCCGCTGCGCGCCATCGACGAAGTGTTCCGCGAGGTCGAGGCCGGTTCCGCCGATTATGGGGTGGTGCCGGTGGAAAACTCCACCGAAGGCGTGGTCAACCACACCCTGGATATGTTCCTGCAATCGCCGCTGCGGATTTGCGGCGAGGTGCAAATGCGCATCAACCATCACCTCATCACCCGCGCCACGGAGTTGTGCGCGGTGCGCCGGATCTATTCGCACCGTCAATCGCTGGCGCAGTGTCGGGAGTGGCTCGACGTCAACCTGCCGCGCGTCGAGCAAATCGAAGTCAGCAGCAACGGCGAAGCCGCGCGACGGGTAGGGGAGGAAACCGAAGCGGCGGCCATCGCCGGCCAGTGCGCGGCGGACATTTACGACATGCCGACCCTGGTGCGCAACATCGAAGACGAGCCGAACAACACCACGCGATTCCTGATCGTCGGCACCCGGCCGATCCAGCCCTCCGGCGACGACAAGACCGCGCTGTTGGTGGCCTCGCTAAACCGGCCCGGCGCGCTGTTCAAGCTGCTGGAGCCGCTGGCCCGACACGACGTCAGCATGAACCGGATCGAATCCCGGCCGTCGCGGCGCGGCATGTGGGATTACGTGTTTTTCATCGACCTCGACGGTCACGCCCAGGACGAGCCGGTGGCCGGAGCGCTGGCCGAGCTGCGCGAGCAGGCCAGCCTGTTCCGGGTGCTGGGGTCGTATCCCAAGGGCGTGCTGTGACGGATGATGACGGTTCGCCGTGGAAAGACGCGCCGGAGCGTTATTTCCCTGATTTTCTCGCGTGGTTCTTTCCCGCCACCCACGCCGACATTGCGTGGGGACACGGTTATCGTTTTCTCGACAAAGAATTGCAAAAGCTGGTGCGCGACGCCGAGCTAAGGCGGCGCTGGGCCGACAAGCTGGTGCGGGTAACGACCCGTGACGGCGGCGAGGATTGGCTGCTGGTGCATCTCGAAATCCAGGGCCAGCGGGAAGCTGACTTTGCCCGGCGCACGTTCAGTTATAACTACCGTTTGTTCGACCGCTGTGCGCGTTGCCAAACTGTTCTCGGATTGCTGCAATATTCAAAACGTCCTGCTGGAGCTTTATCTTCATGAGCTGTGATTTTCCCTCTCTCGCCGCGCCCGGCGTCCGTACCTTGCAGCCCTACCAGCCCGGCAAGCCGGAAAGCGAATTGCGCCGGGAATACGGTTTGAGCGACATCGTCAAACTGGCGTCCAACGAAAATCCGCTCGGTCCCAGCCCCAAGGGACTCACCGCCGTGCGGGAAGCCTTGGCCCATCTCGCCCGTTATCCCGACGGCAACGGTTTCGAACTGAAAACGGCGCTGTCAAACCGGCTCCAGGTACCGGTGGACGCGCTGACCTTGGGCAATGGCTCCAACGATGTGCTGGAACTGGTGGCGCGGGCGTTCCTGACCCCGGAACACGAAGCGGTTTTTTCCGAACACGCTTTCGCCGTATATCCCATCGTCACCCAAGCCATCGGCGCCACGGCGCGCGTCGCCAAGGCCAACCCGCCCGCTCACGCCATGCCTTACGGCCACGATCCCGCCGCGATGCGGGCGTCGATCAACGGCCGAACCCGCGTTATTTTCGTCGCCAACCCCAACAATCCCACCGGGACTTGGCTGAAAACGGCGGAACTCGAAGGATTTTTGGACTCGGTGCCCGAACAGGTCATCGTGGTGGTGGATGAGGCGTATCTTGAATACGTCGAACCGGAACTGGATTGCCCCAATGCCATGCAGTGGCTCGACCGTTTTCCCAATTTGGTGGTGACCCGCACCTTTTCCAAAGCCTACGGCTTGGCCGGGTTGCGGGTCGGTTACGCCATCTCCGATCCTCGGGTGGCCGATTTGTTGAACCGGGTTAGGGAGCCGTTCAACGTCAATAGCTTGGCGTTGGCGGCGGCGGCGGCGGCGCTGGAGGACGCCGGGCATCTGGAGCGCGGCAAGGCTACCAACCGTGCTGGCATGAGCCAGTTGCAGGAGGCGTGCCGGAACTTCGGTTTAACGTGGTTGCCCTCGGCCGGCAATTTTCTCTGCATCGATCTCGGCGGTCGATCCGGGCGCGAGGTGTTCCTCGAACTGCTGAAACGGGGCGTCATCACCCGGCCGGTGGACAATTACGGTTTGCCCCGCCATTTGCGAATCAGCATCGGCACCGAGGCCGAAAATGCCCGGCTGATCGAGGCCTTGGCCGACGTGTTGAAACAGTGAGATGGCGACCCGGCCTTTGATTCGGCGGCTATGCGTGATCGGCGTCGGCTTGATCGGCGGCTCGCTGGCTCGCGCGCTGCGCGAACGGGGTGAGGTGGGTGAGATCGTCGGTTCCGGCCGCAATGAGGAGAATTTGCGGGCCGCCGTCCGGTTGGGGGTGGTCGACCGCTACGATGTCGATCCTGCCCGCGCGGTGATCGGTGCGGATGTGGTCGTGGTCGCCGTGCCGTTGGGGGCCATCGAACCGGTGTTGCGCGCCATCGTCCCGCATCTGGCGTCGGGTGCAGTGGTGACCGATGTCGGCAGCGCCAAGGGCAGCGTGGTGGCCGATGTCGGGCGAATTTACGGCCACATCCCGCCCAATTTCGTACCGGGCCACCCCATTGCTGGCACCGAAAAAAGCGGGGTGGACGCCTCGTTTTCGACCTTGTTTCAAAAGCGCCGGGTGATTCTGACGCCGTTGGCGGAAACCGCCGCCAGCGCCCACCAGTTGATCAAACGGATGTGGGAGCTGGCCGGAGCCGAGGTGATCGACATGGGCGTGCGCCATCACGACGCCGTGTTGGCCGCGACCAGCCATCTGCCGCACATGCTGGCCTATACTCTGGTGGATACGCTGGCGCGGTTGGACGACCGGGCGGAAATTTTCCGCTACGCGGCGGGCGGTTTCCGCGATTTCACCCGCATCGCCTCCAGCGATCCCTGCATGTGGCACGATATCTGTGTCGCCAACCGCGAGCAGTTGTTGGAGATGATCGCCTTGTTCGGGGCCGATCTGGAGCGGTTGGCGGCCGCGATCCGCAACGACGACCGCGCCGCGATCCTTGACACCTTCCAGCGGGCCAAGCGCGCCCGCGACAACCTCTATCTCGACTGATTCCTTATGCCGCCTTTAAATTTTACCGTCGAGCCGGGCGGCGCCTTGCGCGGCCGCCTGCGCGTTCCCGGCGACAAATCCATTTCCCATCGCGCCATCATGTTCGGGGCGTTGGCCGAAGGCAAAACCACGGTCAGCGGTTTTCTGGAGGGCGAGGATTGCTTGGCGACGTTGCGGGCGTTCCGCGCCATGGGCGTGCGGATCGAGGGGCCGGATCGGGGGCAAGTCGCCGTGCACGGTGTCGGCCTGCACGGCTTGCGCGCGCCGGTCGGGCCGTTGGACATGGGCAATTCCGGCACCTCGATGCGCTTGATGAGCGGCCTCTTGGCCGGACAGGCTTTCGACACCGTACTGACCGGCGACGCCTCGCTGACTCGCCGGCCGATGCGGCGGGTGACGGACCCGCTGGCGCGCATGGGCGCGCGGATCGAAAGCAGCGAGCGGGGGACGGCTCCGCTGAGGATTCACGGCGGCCAGCGCTTGCGGGGAATCGACTATCCGCTGCCGGTCGCCAGCGCCCAGGTCAAATCCTGTCTGCTGCTGGCCGGGCTTTATGCGGAGGGCGTTACCCGCATCACCGAACCCGCCCCAACCCGCGATCATACCGAACGGATGTTGGAGGGTTTCGGTTATTCCTTGCAACGGGAAAGCGAGCGCACGTTTGCCCTGAAGGGAAAAGGGTGCTTGCTTGCGGCCGAGCTCGATATACCTGCCGATATATCATCATCCGCTTTTTTTTTGGTCGGCGCCAGTATCGCGCCGGGCTCGGATTTGGTGCTGGAGCATGTCGGCGTCAATCCGACCCGCAGCGGCGTGATCGATATTTTGCGCCTGATGGGTGCGGACATCGAAATCCTGAATGCACGACTCGCCGGCGGCGAGCCGGTGGCCGATTTGCGGGTGCGTCATGCGCCGTTGCGCGGCATCCGTATTCCCGAAGCCCTGGTGCCGTTGGCCATCGATGAATTTCCCGCGCTGTTCGTCGCCGCCGCCTGCGCCAAAGGAGAAACGGTCCTGACCGGCGCGGAGGAACTGCGGGTCAAGGAAAGCGACCGGATTCAGGTGATGGCCGATGGTCTGGGCGCATTGGGTATCGTGGCCGAACCGGCGCCGGATGGCATCACCATCCACGGCGGCGCGTTGGCCGGCGGAGCCATCGACAGCCACGGCGATCATCGCGTCGCCATGAGCTTCGCCGTGGCCGCTTTACGGGCGGACAGCACGCTTCGGATTCGGGATTGCGCCAACGTCGACACCTCCTTTCCGGGGTTTGTGGTGCTGGCGCAAAAGGCGGGGTTGGCGGTTCGGGAGTCGCGCTGACATGAGTGACGCAACGGCTCAAACCCTGGCGCCGGTAATCGCCGTAGATGGCCCGAGCGGCGTCGGTAAGGGAACGCTTTGCCAGTGGCTTGCCGCCCGCTTGGGCTGGCGGTTGCTGGACAGCGGCGCGCTGTACCGGCTGACGGCGCTGGCAGCCCAACGGCGCCAAGTGTCGTTGGAGGACGAAACCCGGCTGGCGGCGGTGGCCGCCGGATTGGCCGTCGAATTTTTGCCCGACCCCGCCGGCGCTCCGCGCATCGTTCTGGATGGCGGGCAAGTCGGCCCGGAATTGCGGGGCGAGCAGTGCGGGAATGCCGCGTCGCGGGTGGCGGCGTTACCGTCGGTTCGGGCGGCGCTGCTACAGCGGCAGCGGGATTTTCGCCGGTTTCCCGGGTTGATCGCCGACGGTCGGGATATGGGTACGGTCGTATTCCCGGATGCCGGATTGAAGCTATTTTTGACCGCCAGCGGCGAGGAACGCGCCAAGCGCCGCTATAAGCAGTTGAGAGAAAAAGGTTTGGATGCTAACCTTAAAAGTCTAGTCGAAGAAATCGAGGCGCGCGACCGGCGGGACACTCAACGGACGGTGGCTCCGCTCAAGCCTGCGGTCGATGCTGAAATACTGGATACCACCTCGTTGAGCGTGGCCGAAGTTTGTGAGTGGGCGTTGAAATGTGCCGTTACGCGATTGGCCTTACCCGAAATCCGCTAAGTCCGTACTTTACGGGGGGGAACTCGGTGGCTACGCTTAATGGGTCGATTCGAGCGCTCGACCGGACGCTTCAGGCGAGAGCCTTCAAAATTCCCGTGCAACGGGAGAACATCGCTGGTTCGGGTTCGCATTAACGAACCATCTGTCCCAACCAACCCGTGGCGGTCCATCGCCGCCGTTTCTTGAGTTATAACCCATGATTGAAAGTTTTGCCGAACTGTTTGAACAAAGCCTGGCCGACAAACAAATGCAACCGGGTTCCATCATCCAGGGACTGGTGGTGGCCATCCGGCCGGACGGCGTGGTGGTCAACGCCGGGCTGAAGTCGGAAGGGCTGATTCCGCTCGAACAGTTTTACAACGAGGAAGGCGTGCTCGAAGTGAAGGTGGGCGATGAAGTGGAGGTCGCCCTGGACGCGCTGGAGGACGGGTCGGGTGAAACCCGGTTATCCCGCGAAAAAGCCAAGCGCGCCCGCATCTGGAGCGCGCTGGAGCAGGCGTTCGAGAAGGAAGAAATCGTCAAGGGGTTGATCAGCGGCAAGGTGAAGGGCGGCTTCACGGTCGATATCGGCGAGATCCGCGCCTTCCTGCCCGGCTCGCTGGTGGACGTGCGGCCGGTGCGCGACGCCGGTTATCTGGAAGGCAAGGAGCAGGAATTCAAGGTCATCAAGCTCGACCGCCGCCGCAACAACGTGGTGGTGTCCCGCCGGGCCGTGGTCGAGCAGGAATACAGCGCCGAACGCGAGGCCTTGTTGCAGAACCTTCAGGAAGGCCAGATCGTCGAGGGCATGGTCAAGAACCTCACCGACTACGGCGC
>DPWB01000094.1:0-371 GCA_003527885.1 Candidatus Competibacteraceae bacterium | reverse complement strand
CAAGCTCGACCGCCGCCGCAACAACGTGGTGGTTTCCCGCCGGGCCGTGGTGGAGCAGGAATACAGCGCCGAACGCGAGGCGCTGCTGCAAAATCTCCAGGAGGGCCAGATCGTCGAGGGCATGGTCAAGAACCTCACCGATTACGGCGCGTTTCTGGATTTGGGCGGCATCGACGGCCTGCTGCATATCACCGACATGGCCTGGCGGCGGGTCAAGCATCCCTCGGAAGTGGTCGCGGTCGGCGACGCGATCCAGGTCAAAGTGCTCACTGTCTCTTATACACATCTGACGCTGCCGACGAGCGATCTAGTGTAGATCTCGGTGGTCGCCGTCTCATTAAAAAAAACAAAAAAAACACATACGAATGGTG
>DPWB01000112.1 GCA_003527885.1 Candidatus Competibacteraceae bacterium | reverse complement strand
CCGCTGGTGGTGCGGCCGTCCTACGTGCTGGGCGGTCGCGCCATGGAAATCGTTCACGCCGAAGAAGATTTGCTGCGCTACATGCGGGAAGCGGTGCAGGTTTCCAACGACTCGCCGGTGTTGCTGGACCGCTTTCTCAACGATGCGGTCGAGGTGGATGTCGACGCCCTCAGCGACGGCCGCGAGGTCGTCATCGGCGGCATCATGGAGCACATCGAGGAGGCCGGGGTGCATTCCGGCGATTCCGCCTGTTCGTTGCCGCCCTTTTCATTGAGCCCCGCCGTGCAGGACCGGTTACGCGAACAGGTGCGAGCGATGGCGCTGGAATTGGGTGTGATCGGCTTGATGAACACCCAGTTCGCCATCCAGGGCGAGGCTGTTTACGTCTTGGAAGTCAACCCGCGCGCCTCCCGCACCGTGCCTTACGTGTCCAAAGCCACCGGCCGACCGCTGGCCAAGATCGCCGCTCGCTGCATGGTCGGTAAAAGCTTGGCCGAGCAACAGGTATCGGGCGAAGTGATTCCCGCCTATTATTCCGTGAAGGAAGCGGTGTTCCCCTTCGTCAAATTCCCCGGCGTCGATCCTTTGCTGGGACCGGAAATGAAATCCACCGGCGAGGTCATGGGCGTGGGGCGCAGCTTCGGCGAGGCCTTCGCCAAGGCGCAACTTGGCGCGGGCGACCAGTTGCCTCGCGGCGGGCGCGCCTTCATCAGCGTGCGCGATGCCGACAAGCCGAAGGCGGTGGAGGTGGCCCGCGAGTTGGAGCGCCTCGGTTTTGCCTTGGTCGCCACCAAGGGGACGGCCGCTGCCTTGCGGGCGGGTGGCCTGCGCTGCGAGACCGTCCAGAAGGTCGCCGAGGGGCGGCCGCACATCGTGGATATGATCAAGAACGAGCAGGTTCAGTTGATCGTCAATACCACCGAGGGCAAACAGGCCATCGCTGATTCTTTTTCCATTCGCCGCGAAGCGTTGATGCGCAAGATCAGCTATACCACCACCATCGCCGCCGCGCGCGCGACCTGTCAGGCCCTACGCGAAATCGATAACGAAAGCGTAAGCTGCCTTCAGGATTTGCACCGGGAATTGCACGCATGACGACTAGAGTACCGATGACCGCCTCCGGGGCCGCCCGCCTGCGCGCGGAACTGCATGAGCTGAAGGCCGTGGCGCGACCGCGGATCACCGCCGCCATCGCCGAGGCGCGCAGCCACGGCGATTTAAAGGAAAACGCCGAATATCACGCCGCCCGCGAGCAGCAGAGTTTCACGGAAGGCCGCATCGCCGACATCGAAGCCAAGCTGGCCAACGCCCAGATCATCGACGTCACCACCTTGGCGCCATCGGATAAAGTGGTGTTCGGCTCGACCGTGGTGCTGACCGATGAGGACAGCGGGGAAGAAAGGCGCTACCAGATCGTCGGTGAGGACGAAGCCGATATCAAGGACGGCAAGATTTCTTTCGGCTCGCCCATCGCCCGCGCGTTGATCGGCAAACGGGTTGGCGATGTGGTTGACGTCCAGACGCCCGGTGGTCTCAAAAGTTATGAGATCGTCGACGCCCAGTATCGCTAACCGCCGTTTTCAACGAGGGATGACCAGCGAAATGCAGCTTGCTTGCGGTTGGCGCGCGCGCGCTGTTGCGGCCGTGTTGGTGGTGCTTCCGCTGGCGGTTCGGGCGGCCAATCTGGCCGATACCGTGGCGAAGATCAAGACCGGCGTTGTGGCGGTTGGCACGGTGCAACCGGCCCGACAGCCCTCTGCGCAGTTTTTGGCGACCGGTTTCGTGGTGGCGCAGGGGAGCCATGTCATCACCAACGCCCACGGCTTGCCGGATTTGCTCGACCCCCAAGGCAAGGAGACGCTGGCCATTTTTATCGGTCGCGGCAAACAGATCGAGTCCCGGCCGGCCAGCAAGGTGGCCATCGATCCGGTTCACGACTTGGCGCTGCTGAAATTCGAGGGCGCCCCGCTGCCGCCGTTGCGCCTGGGCGGGTCGAAACCGGTGCGCGAGGGTCAAGAGGTCGCGTTTACCGGCTTTCCGCTCGGCGTCGTGCTGGGCCTGTTTCCGGTGACCCACACCGGGATTATCGCCGCCATCAGTCCGATCGCCATACCGGCCGGGGAAGCGGCGCAGTTGGACGGCGCCACCCTCAAGCGCTTGCGACAAGAACCTTATGAGGTTTTTCAGCTGGATGCCACCGCCTATCCCGGTAACAGCGGCAGCCCGCTGTACGAGCCGGCCAACGGATCGGTGATCGGGGTGATCAATAAAGTTTTTGTCCAGCAGAGTAAGGAAGCCGTCTTGGATAGGCCGAGCGGTATCAGCTACGCCATTCCCATTCGGTATGCCCAGGAGCTGCTCAAGCGAGCCGGCGCGCCCGGCAAGTAAGCGCCGTTGGTGGAGCGACAGGGTGCGCCGGGTTGGCGCTGGCCAAACAATGCGCGAGCGGGCGATGGCAGGCGCGGGATGACGACCCGACCTTCAGCTCAGGCCGTATTTTCGGCGGAAGCGGTCCACCCGGCCCGCGGTATCGACGATTTTCTGCTTGCCGGTATAGAAGGGATGGGAGTGGCTGGAAACCTCCACCTTGACCAGGGGATACTCCTTGCCATCCGTCCATTTGATTTTATCTCGGGTGCTGATGGTGGAGCGCGTGAGGAACGCGAAATCGGTCGAAATGTCCTGGAACACGACTTCGCGATACTCGGGATGAATGCCTTTCTTCATGGCTGCCGAACCTTCCCAATGCTGCTGTTTGCTTGCCCGTGACGCGCCGCTCGCCGCGCGCGGGATGATATCTGGTGAGCTGCTAAACCACGTAATATACCGATTTTACGGGCTGGCTCGCAAGCAACGTTTCGATGGGTTCGCGCCCGTCGCTTCGGGGTCCGGCGCTGGATTTTTTGCGATGGGCGGGGTGGGTAAGGTTTGATGAAGCAGGAACCCAAGATCGGTTTTGTCAGCCTCGGTTGTCCGAAGGCGTTGGTGGACTCCGAGCAAATCCTCACCCAGTTGCGGGCCGAGGGTTACGGGGTAGCGCCGACTTACGCGGCGGCGGATTTGGTGGTGGTTAACACCTGCGGTTTCATCGACGCGGCGGTGACCGAATCGCTGGATGCCATCGGCGAGGCGCTGGCCGAGAACGGCAAGGTCATTGTCACCGGTTGCTTGGGGGCGAAGGGCAGCGTGGTGCGCGATCTGCACCCCAGCGTACTGGCGGTCACCGGGCCGCACGCCTGCCAGGAAGTGTTGGCGGCGGTTCACACCCATCTGCCCCGGCCGCATGATCCCTTCCTGGATTTGCTGCCGCCGCAGGGGATCAAGCTCACGCCGCGCCACTACGCTTATCTCAAGATTTCCGAAGGCTGCAACCACCGCTGTAGCTTCTGCATCATCCCGCAACTGCGCGGCGATTTGGTCAGCCGACCGGTCGGCGACGTGTTGCGGGAGGCGGAAACTCTGGCGCGGGCCGGCGTCAAGGAATTGCTGATCGTTTCTCAAGATACCGGCGCCTATGGGGCGGATGTGCGCTATCGCACCGGTTTTTGGAACGGTCGGCCGCTCAAGACCCACCTGACGCCGCTGGCGGCGGCGCTCGGCGAACTGGGCGTGTGGGTGCGGTTGCATTACGTCTACCCGTATCCCCATGTCGATGAGTTGATCCCGTTGATGGCGGAGGGCAAGCTGTTGCCTTATCTGGACGTGCCGCTCCAGCACGCCAGCCCGCCCATTCTGAAAGCCATGAAGCGGCCGGCCAATACCGGCAACACGCTGGAACGGATTCGCCGCTGGCGGGAGCGCTGTCCCGATCTCACCTTGCGCAGCACCTTCATCGTCGGCTTTCCGGGCGAGACGGCGGCGGATTTCGAGCGCTTGTTGGCTTTTCTGGCCGAAGCCGAACTGGATCGGGTCGGTTGCTTTAGCTACTCGCCGGTGGCGGGCGCCGCCGCCAACCGGTTGGCCGATCCCGTTCCCGAGGAGATCAGGCAGGAACGGCGGGCGCGACTGATGGAACTGCAAGCGACCATCAGCGCCGCGCGCCTGCGCCGCAAGATCGGCCGGACGGTCACGGTGCTGGTGGACGCCATCGATACCGGGGGGACGGCTATCGCCCGCTCCGCCGCCGATGCGCCAGAGGTCGACGGCGTGGTCGCCATCGAGCGAGGCGGGGCGTTTGCGGCCGGCGAATTTGTCGACGTGCGGATCGTGGATACGGACGAACACGACTTATATGCGGAACCGCTGTGACGGCCTTAGGCGACCAGCGAACTGTTGGTAACAGGCCAACGAGCGCGTCGAGACCCATTGAACTTTTTGCGGTCGCCCCCATCTTAGAAGATAAGCGTAAGCCCTTACGCCTGTCCGCTTCCCTCCCTGAGCGGGCTAGTCCGGTCAGCTAGACCGGACCACTTATTCGCCCCGGTTCCATTCCCCCTTGTAACCGGGGCTTCTTTTTGAAAAATGGCTCCCAGGAAGTCGGCCGGGAATCCCGGACGCGGTATCGTGTACAATCCCCCGCAACAAAGAGGCCTCTCTATGGAATCCATGCATGGCACCACGGTATTGACCGTGCGCCGCAACGGCCGGGTCGTCATCGGCGGCGACGGCCAGGTGACGCTGGGCAATACCGTGATGAAAGGCAACGCCCGCAAGGTGCGGCGTTTGTACCAGAACAAGGTGATCGCCGGTTTCGCGGGCGGCACCGCCGACGCGTTCACCCTGTTCGAGCGCTTTGAAGGCAAGCTGGAGAAGCACGGTGGCAACCTGACCCGCGCCGCCGTGGAAATGGCGAAGGACTGGCGCACCGACCGCATGTTGCGCCGCTTGGAAGCCTTGCTGATCGTCGCCGATCTCGGTACGACCCTCATTTTGTCCGGCAACGGCGATGTCATCGAGCCGGAACGCGAGCTGGCGGCGATCGGTTCCGGCGGCAGCTACGCGCAGGCCGCCGCCCAGGCGTTGCTGGAGCATACCGAACTCGACGCGCGGACCATCGTCGAGCAGGCCTTGAAAATCGCCGCCGGCATCTGCATATACACCAACGAGAATCTGACCTTTGAAGAATTGGCGGACCCGTGATCCGATCCTCGCGACGGATGCCTCCGCCGTCCCGTTTTCGCTTTTTCCCAAGACGGTAGCCGCATTATGTCGGAGATGACCCCCCGAGAAATCGCCCAGGAATTGGACAAGCACATCATCGGCCAGGATGCGGCCAAGCGCGCGGTGGCCATCGCCTTACGCAACCGCTGGCGGCGGATGCGGGTGAATCCCGATCTGCGTAACGAAATCACCCCCAAGAACATCCTGATGATCGG
>DPWB01000414.1:429-4343 GCA_003527885.1 Candidatus Competibacteraceae bacterium | reverse complement strand
CACTTGTGTGATTTTTTTTTGAATGATACGGCGACCACCGAGATCTACACTAGATCGCTCGTTAGCGATCTGGAGCACATGACCGAGTTCACCCTGGATTTGCTCAATGCCCACTATCAGCAATTTGCAGTGTATCGGGAAGATAAGCGCCGTGTGGTGCGGCAGGATCTGGCGACGCTGGCGCGATTCGCCTACAACCTGATCAAGGCGCAGCACGAGCAACAACTTAACGGTCGGCAGACACTGGAAGCAGCCCAGGAAGAAGCCCGGAAAGCCTTCAAAACCATTAGCGTCGGCGAAACCGGCTACCTTTACGCCATGACCTCCAAGGGCGATCTCACCATTCATATCGCCCAGGAAGGCAAGAATATTTACGCCGCCGAGGACGAGGAGGGCCGCCGTTTCATTCAGGAGATGTGCGAACGTGCCCTCGCCGCCAAACCGGGCGAGGTGCTCTATCTGTCTCTTACCTGGCGCAACGAGCTACTCGGCGAAACCCGCCCACGCAATAAAATCGTCGCTTATCTGTATTTCCAGCCGTGGGATTGGATCGTGGCGGCGGGCGGTTATCTGGAAGAGAGCTACGACGATACCGCGTTTGAAAAGCAAGCCCTGCAAGAATTGAAGCAAAACATCCTCGCCAAGCCGGTCGGTAAGACCGGCTATATTTATGCGATGACCCGCCGCGGCGAATTAACCCTGCATCCCTTTCGCGAGGGCAGCAGCGTCTACGATGAACAAGATCAGCAGGGTCACTATTTCATCCGCGAGATGATCGAGCATAAGAACGGTTGGATTCGTTATCCGTGGCGAAATCAGACCGATCTCGCGCCCCGTATGAAGATCGTGCGCTATCAGTATTTTGCGCCGTGGGATTGGATCGTCGCGGTGGGTTCCTATGAAGATGAGTTCTATGAACCGGCCAATCTCATCGAACAACATATTTTATCCAGCATGGGCCTGTTGACCTTTATGATCGGCACCTTTGCGGCCACGCTGCTGTTTTTTGCCTCTAAATTTCTCACCGATCCGATTCGCCGCCTGACCGAGGGCGTGCGAGAAGTGCGGCGCGGGCGGCTCGACACCAGGCTGCCCGTGACCACGACCGATGAGTTGGGCGAATTGGCGGCGGATTTCAACGAGATGACCGAGGTATTACGCCGCAACAAGGAGCTGGAAAGTACGCTGGCTCAGCAAAACAAGATGGCCTCCATCGGCGTGCTGTCCTCGGAAGTGGCTCACGAGATCAACAACCCGCTGGGCGTGATCATGGGTTATGCCGCCCATCTCGAAAACAAGATGAATCCCGAAGACCCCCATTTTAGGTTCATCCAGCAGATCAAACGCGAGAGCAAACGCTGTAAGACCATCGTGCAGGATTTGCTGAGTTATGCCCGCGTTCCCCGGCCAGTGCGGGTGGCGACCGATCTCAACGAGTTGTTGGCGCAAATCGTCGATTTCGCCACGCACCATACCGATCTGGAGGGCGTGACCGTCAGCACCGCTTTGGCGCCGCAATTACCCCCAGTTGAGTTGGACGGCGATCAAATCCGCCAGGTGGCCATGAATTTGATGCTCAATGCCGCTGGTGCGATGTCGGCGGGTGGTCGGTTGGTGGTTGGCACCACGCTCAATGAGACAGGCTGGATCGACATCAGCTTTCAGGATACCGGTTCCGGTATCGCACCGGAGCATCTGGAAAAGATCTTCGAGCCGTTCTTTACCACCAAGCAGCGCGGCACCGGTCTTGGCCTGGCGATCACCAAGACCATTGTCGAGCAGCATGGCGGCCAATTGGCGGTCGCCAGTACCGTCGGCCAGGGCACCACCGTGACCGTCAGCCTGCCCAGCCAGGCGGAGTCGGCCTGATGGCGAGCGGCGCAAAGCACATTTTGTTGATCGACAACGACGAGGCCGTTTGCCAGATGGTCGAGGCGATCCTGTTGGATCAGGCGTATACCGTTTCGGCGTTCACTCGGTCGGTCGATGCGATGACCGGCTTTGGGCCTGGCAAATACGATCTGGTCATCACCGATATCAAGATGCCGGTGATCAGCGGCCTTGACGTGCTGCAAAAGGTGAAGCAGCTCGACCCCGCACTGCCGGTGATCATGATTACCGCCCACGCCACGGTCGATCTGTCGCTGCAAGCGCTGCGCAAGGGCGCTTACGACATGCTGACCAAGCCGTTCGAGCCGGAAGAATTGCTGTCGCGGCTCCGCAATGCGCTGCGGCAAACCGAGCTGATCAAGGAAAACCGCGAACTGCGGGAGGAGTTGGCGGCTTGGCAAGGCTCTATCGTCGGCAACTCGCCGCATCTGCTGAACCTGCTGGAAACCGCCCGTAAAGTGGCGATCCGCGACATTCCGGTGCTGATCAGCGGTGAATCCGGCACCGGCAAGGAGCTGGTGGCGCGGGCCATCCGCCATTTTTCCAAGCGCAAGAACGGCAAGTTCGTCGCCATCAATTGCGGCGCGATCCCGGAAGCCTTGCTGGAGAGTGAACTGTTCGGCCACCGCAAGGGCGCGTTCACCGGCGCGGATCGTGATCATAAGGGCCTGGTCGAGACCGCCGATGGCGGTACCCTGTTTCTGGATGAAGTCGGCACCTTGCCGCTGAACGTACAAAAGACTTTATTGCGGTTTTTGCAGGAGCAGGAGTTTTATCGGGTGGGGGATACCACGCCGATCAAAGTCGATGTGCGGGTGCTGTCGGCCACCAATGTCAACTTACAAAACGCCGTACAAAACGGTTCCTTTCGGGAAGATCTGTTTTACCGGCTGAACGTGGTGCAACTGCGTTTGCCGCCGCTGCGCGAGCGCCAGTCCGATCTGCCGTTGCTGGTAGCGCATTTCGTCAAGGAGCAGAACAAGCGCTTCGAGACACAGGTGAAGGGCTTTAGCCGCGAGGCCATCGAAGCGATGATGGATTATGACTGGCCGGGCAACATCCGCCAGCTCGAACACGAGATGGCGCGCGCGGTGCTGTTCCTCGAGGACGGCGAAGTGCTCGACACGGCGCGTCTGTCCCCGGCGGTGCTTGCGGGCGGCACGCTCAAGCGCGCCGGCTCGCTCGATGACGCGCGTGCCGCGGTCGAGCGCGACGAGATCGTCGCCGCGCTGCACGCCCACCGCGGCGATGTCGCCGCCGCCGCCGCCCGGCTCGGCATCAGCCGCGCCACGGCGTATAGGCGGCTCAAGACGTTCGGCATCGATCCGGCGAACTGGCAGGCCTGACGCCGGCAGCCTGAACGGCCTCACCGCGGCCATGGTCCGCGCCGTCGGGGGGCACGCGGCGGGGGCGCCGCTCAGGGCTTGCCCAGCTGCGACACGTCGTCGACCTTCACCCCCTGGGTATTGTTCGTCTCGCTCACCTCGGTGACCGCGGTGGTGGCGTCGGCCGTGGCCTCGAGGCGCCAGGCGCCGGCGGCGGGCACCGTGACCGCGGTGACCGGAATCGTCCGCGACTCACCGGCCGCGAATGCGGCCACGGGCAGCGCCTTCCGGTCGACGAGGGCAGCGCCTGGAGCCGGACCGTAGACCAGCAGGGTGAGCTGAGTCGCCGTCGGGAGCGCGCTGCCGAGGTTGCGCACCGTGACATTCACCGTGTTGCAGCCGCCAACGCGCAGGTGGTCGACCGGACGCACGGAGGTCACCGCGAGATCAGGTACGGCCAGCGTGACCGCGGGATAGGTGAACGTCACCGCGCGTGTGGGATGGTGGTTGGCGTTGTCGGCGTCCTGGTGCGCGGTGGCGTACTCGACCTCGTAGACAAGGGTGGCTGGCAGCGGAGACTGGATCTGGAAGGTCAACAACACGACGCCCTTCGGCGTGAGCGCTGGAAGCGGCTGAAACGCCATGGCGGCGGCGACCAGGTTGCCCCCGGTGAGCCGCAGCCGCACCTGGTTGGCCGCG
>DPWB01000414.1:0-254 GCA_003527885.1 Candidatus Competibacteraceae bacterium | reverse complement strand
CAGCCGCACCTGGTTGGCCGCGCAGGCGCCGCTACTGGCGAGATTGGTGAACCGCACGGTCAGATTGGCCGGCTGGCCGGTGGGGAACGTCTGGCTGGCGTTGCCCCCGAACGTGGCGTCGAGGTCGCACTGCGCCAGGGCCGCCGCCGGCGCCCCGAGCGTCAGTGCGCCGATGATCGTCAAGGCGTGCCGTATTCGCCGCGGTGTCAGGGTGCCAGTCATGTCGTCATTCCTCCGCGTCCGCTGCTTCACGA
>DPWB01000107.1:2852-5294 GCA_003527885.1 Candidatus Competibacteraceae bacterium | reverse complement strand
GTAATGTCCCCGTTTATGGGATGAAAAACTCAAATGTCCCCGTTTATGGGATTTTTTCGGGCTTCCCGACATAAATCCGCGATAAAGTTCAAAACAATTCCTTGTTAATCAAATCACTGCTTTCTTAATTTTTCAAACCGTCCCCCGCGCGACGCTTCGGATGCCGGCGCTTGCCGGCGGCGATTTCAGAGGGTGAAACCGGCCGGACCAAAGCCGTGAGCGCCAGCAAATGTCCCCGTTTATGGGATAAATATGTCCCCGTAAAATTTCTCTTGACAGGGGGACATTTTTGCTAGACTACCAGACATGGCACGCAGTAGGGAAAAACACAATAGCGTGGATGCGGGCCGAAGAATGGTCGTCGCCGATCTGGCCGATCAGAATCTTAAAAAGCACATTGCCGCCATCCACATCAACAACAGGCTGACGCTTACCCAGCGTAAAGCCTCGAATGTGTTGTTGTATAATGCCTACGAAAGCCTGTTGACCGCGCGGGTGCACCGTATTCGGGTCAAGGACCTCGCCGAAGCGATCGGATTCAATACCCACAATCTCGACCCTCTCAAGGAAGCCCTGAAAACGCTGGCGCGCACGGTGTTGGAATGGAACATCCTCGATGAGGATGGCCATCAGGAGGAATGGGGCGCCACCACCTTGCTGGCCCAGGCGGTCATCAGGGGAGGCTACTGCGTTTACGCCTACAGCCCCGAACTTTGCGAGAAGCTCTACCGGCCCGAGATTTATGCGCTGCTTAACCTCAGCATCCAACGCAAATTCAGCAGCAGCTACGCCCTGGCCCTGTACGAGAACTGCCTGCGCTACCGGCGGATCGGCACCACCGGCTGGATCGGGTTGGACATCCTCAAGCGCTTGTTGGGGATCAGTGAAGCGGACGGTTACTATCAGGATTTCCGAAAGTTCAACGACAAGGTGATCAAACCGGCGGTGCGGCAGGTGAACGACACTTCGGATCTGGTGTTGGAAATCGATTACCAGCGCGATCACCGCAAGATTACGGCGGTACGGTTCCGGGTCAGCGACAACCCGCAGATGCTGCTGTTCGCCCAACATCAGGCCGGGCTGGCCGCCGAGGAACCGCCGCCGGCCGTCGACAAGCCCGAGGATCGCTTGCAGCGGTTGGAGCATGTGCGCGAGAGGCTTTCGGCTTTCGGCTTGAGCGCCCGCCAGACCCGCATGGCGCTGGCCACGCACCAACCGGATTATCTGGAGGAAAACATTGCGATCGCCGAGCGTGATATGGCGGCGGGCAAGGTCCATAATTTGCCGGCGTATCTGATGGCGGCCTTTCGCGAGGACTATCGCGCCTCGAAGGCGACAAGGCCGCCGCTTCCGTCCAATTCCACCGCCGCGCCGGCCTCGGCCGAGGGAGCCGAATTGCCGGAAGTCCAGCAAGAGCGCTTGCGCACGCAATTTCTGGCCGCCCGCTTGCAAGCGGCGCTGGATCGCTTGAGCCAAGTCGAGCGGAAAGCGCTGGAATCCGACTATGTAGACCTGCTGGAGCGGGGCGACGGATTCGAAGCGCGGCTTATTTTGGGGTTGTATCGCAAGAACGGGTTGCACAGTAAAATCGTGGAAAGCCACTTTCGGGCGTTCGCGCGAGAGCGGTTGGTCGGACCCTGCGATGAAGCGGAATTTGCCGCTTACGCTTCTTCGCAGAGCCGGAACGAGCGCGAACCGATGAAGGAAGTGTCTTGAGGCTCTCACCCTGGAAGCGAAACGGATGGACCGGTTGAGCGTGCAAGCAGACTTTTGCCCCAACGATCTAGAGCCGTCGGCGCGCGCGTTGTTTGAAGCCCGAAGCCCCGACGGGCGAATCCGGCGGGTTGGCTTGCTGCTGCTGTGGGTGTGCTGGGCCGGGATGACAGTCTCACTGCCCGCCGGGGCGGCCGCTCAGCCCGAGCGCTTGACCGAGAGCAACTTCGATAGCTACGGGTTGCGTTTGTGGGTCGGCGGCGGCCTGTTGCTGCTGGGGATGCTCGGCATCCCCGTGGTCATGCTGTTCGGCCGGTACCGCCATCTCGTCGTGGAGCGAAACGAGCTCAAGGGACGCATCGGCGGCTTGAACGACCGGCAGTGGGAACTGGAAGTCGAAGTCGAGCGGTGGCGCCAGGGCAACACCGCCCGCCAGCGCCAACTGGAGGCGGAAGTCCACGAGCTGCGGCAGGATGCGGCCCGCCAGAGCGGGCTGGAGGCGGAAATCCAACGCTTGCGGCAGAGCCTGGAAACGCTGCGGGAGAGCGAGCAGCGCTATCGGACGATCACCCAGCAGCTGCCGGCGGGCATCTTCATGACCGATCTCCAAGGCGAGTGCCGTTACGTCAACGACCGGTGGTGCCAGATGACCGGGCTGACCGCCGAGCAGGCCGCCGGGGTGCCGTGGACCCAAGCCGTGCATCCCGACGAGCGCGAGCAGGTGTTGAA
>DPWB01000107.1:0-2554 GCA_003527885.1 Candidatus Competibacteraceae bacterium | reverse complement strand
CTCAAGCGCACCGAGGAAACCCTGCGCGCCAGCGAAGCCCGCTTCCGCAGTTATTTCGAGCTGCCCCTGGTCGGCATCGCCTTGATCGGGCCGGACAAGCGCTGGTGGGAGGTCAACGACCGGCTGTGCGATTTGCTCGGCTACCGGCGCTCGCAACTGCTGCGCTTGAGCTGGGCGGAGCTGACCTATCCCGACGATCTGGCCACCGATCTGGCCCAATTCGACCGGATGATGAACCGGCGGATCGATGGTTATTCGCTCGAAAAACGGTTCCTGCGCCAGGATGGCGCCCTGCTTCATGCCAGCGTCTCCACCCGCTGCGTGCGCCGCCCCAACGGCGTGGTGGATTACTTCGTGGCGGTCATCCAGGACATCACCGAACGCAAGCAGGCGGAAGAGCACATCCAGCATCTGGCGCATTTCGACGTGCTGACCGGCCTGCCCAACCGGGCGCTGCTGGGCGACCGTCTGGAGCAGGCGGTGTTGCGGGCCTTGCGCGACCGCGTGCAGGTGGGCGTACTGTTGGTCGATCTCGACCATTTCAAGCGGATCAACGACACGCTCGGCCACACGGTGGGGGATCAGTTGCTGCGGGAGGTCGCAAAGCGCTTGCAAGACTGCGTGCGGCAAGGCGACACCATTTCCCGGCAGGGCGGAGATGAATTCGCCATCGTATTGCCCGATCTGGAAGAAAACGACGGGGCCGCCCGGATGGCGGAGCGGATTCTGGGCGTGGTGAGCCAACCTTATCAGATCGAGGATCACGAACTGCACATCAATTGCAGCGTCGGCATCAGCCTGTGTCCCCGCGATGGCCGCAGCGCCGAAAACCTGCTCAAAAACGCCGACAGCGCGCTGTATCGGGCCAAGGATTTGGGCCGGAACAGCTACCAGTTTTATCTGTCTGGCGCCACGATCATCGCCCGCGAGCGGCTGAATCTGGAAAACAGCCTGCGCCATGCCGTGGAGCGCCAGCAACTGGAATTGTATTACCAGCCCAAATGGGATTTTCACAGCGGCGCCATTACCGGCGCCGAGGCGCTGGTCCGCTGGAACCACCCCGAGCTCGGTTTGCTGCCGCCAGCCCGCTTCATTCCGATCGCCGAAGACAGCGGACTGGTGTTGCCGGTCGGTGAGTGGGTCTTGCGGACGGCCGTTCGCACGGTCGGCCAACTGCATAAAAACAGCTATCCCGGCTTGCGGATCGCGGTCAATTTGTCGGCCCGCCAATTCCGGCAAAGCGATTTGACCGGTCTGGTTAAAGGGTTGTTGGCGGAAACCGGCTTTGAGCCAGCCTGTCTGGAACTGGAACTGACCGAAGGGATTTTGATGCATCACACCGAAGATAATATCGCAGCGTTGCGAGCTTTTAAAACGATGGGGGTCAGGATCGCCATCGACGATTTTGGCACCGGCTACTCGTCGCTGGGCTATTTGCAACGGTTTCCGGTCGACGTTTTGAAAATCGATCGCTCCTTCGTCACCGATTTACCCACTAGCGACAGCAACGCCGCTATCGTGGATGCGATCGTCACTCTGGCGCACGGCCTCGGGTTGGAGGTCGTGGCGGAGGGTGTGGAAACGCTGGAACACGTCGAGTTTCTGCGCGCTCACGGTTGCGATCAAGGCCAGGGTTATTATTTCGGTCGGCCTTTGCCGCTCGCTGAATTTCAGAATCTGCTGGCGCAAGACCGGCTGCGGGCGGCGGTGGCTTGAACGCCGCCGCCGGCCCGTGTCGGCCACCGGCCCATGCCTTTACCTGTGACAGGCCGCGCTTTGCGGGTCCTCGCACCGACAGCCGACCGGCTTTTACAAAATGCGCCTTACGATAGTTTTGCGAAGATGTGGCTTTTATTGGAATACATAACCGGAGATGAACATGAAAGAATTTATTCCGTGGGCGGATGAGCTTTCGGTCGGTATCGAGGAAATTGACGAGCAGCATAAGGTGCTGGTGGTGTTGATTAACAAGCTCTATGATGAAACGGTAAAACCCCACCCCAATTCGACAGTTGTCGAAGACATTCTAAACGAGCTCGTCCAATACACCATCGTCCATTTTGCGCTTGAAGAAAGCCTGTTCCGCATATTTGATTACCCGTATTATGAAGCGCATAGAAAACAGCATGAAGAGCTCAAAAAAGAAGTCATCGCCATTCAGACTAAATTCAGGACCGACGCCAAAGCGGTCAACCTGGAACTTATCCATTTTCTGAGAAAATGGCTGCGGGAACACATCATGGGGACCGATAAGAAATACACCGGTTTCTTCCTCGAAAAAGGGCTGAAGGGAAGCTGGACCAAGCGCTCTTGGATAGGGAAAATCTGGGATTCGGTCTACTCCAAGTAAATTCGCGGGCGCGGTTCGGTGCCGGCCGAAGAACAACCCGTTTCGTTCGCTGCGGGTTCGCTGCGTCTGGAGGGGCGGTTGTGTCCGATGGCCGGGCCGAAGGCGGCGGTCATCACCCACCCCCATCCGCTGTATGGCGGCGATCTCGACAACACATCTCCCAGACCACGAGACCGCACCAGAGCTCGTATGCCCCCTTCTGCT
>DPWB01000311.1 GCA_003527885.1 Candidatus Competibacteraceae bacterium | reverse complement strand
ATATAAATAAAATTTAAAATAGGCTTTAACGATACATAAATATTACATTGTAAGATTTGGTGTCGATTTGTTCGCACAGGCTGATGGAGCGTCCGAGCCGGGGGATAGCACGGCCTATCGGTCAGCCGTTTTTCTAAGCGGTTTGGCAACTTAGTGTTGCGCGTCAGAATGCAAAAGGCAGGCGATCCGAACGGGCTATCGGCCGTTAGGGGCTTGCGGGGCGCTCGCGGGGGTCTTTGAAATCAGGTTCTAAATCCGGTTCGCCGCAGCGGCGCAAAATCACCGCGCGTACCGCGTCTCTTAACCGTACCGCCGCTGACCAATCGTCACCGTCTGGCTGAATCGGGGCTTCGAGAATCACTTCCAAGCGCCCCCGGCGCGGAAACCAGGAACCGGCGCGCAGCATCGAGCGGGTTCCGCGGATGGTGGCGGGCACCACCGGCGTGCCGGCTTGCGCGGCTGCCACGAACGCACCCATGCGGAAAGCGAGCAGGCCCGGCATTCGGGTGAAGGTCCCTTCCGGGAAGAAACCCAGGGACAGGCCGGACCGGGCCGCTTCGATGATTTGACGCGCCTCGGTCGCGCTGCGTTGCGGGTCGAAACGCTCGACAAACAGCGTGCCGATCCGTTGTAGCGGTTTGCCGATCCAGGCGTTGTCCAGCAATTCTCGCTTGGCGACGTAATGGAAATGGCGTGGGATCGCTACCATCAGCACGTAAGCATCCAGATAGCTGGAATGGTTGGCCACCAGCACGCAGGGGCCCGCCGGCAAGTGTTCCAAGCCACGCACCGCCAGCACGGTTCCGGTTAATTTTCCCAGGAGCCAAACCGCCGAGCGTCCCAGTTTCCAACGCCATTGCGGTTTTGGCAGCGCCATGATTCCCAGCCAGGCGCCCGGCGCCAGCAGGCCGAACAGCAGCCAAGCATAAGCGGCGTAAGAACGCTCCAGCATACCGCGCCCCAGCCGGCCCGCTTGCGCGCGGCCGCCGGCAAGGGCGACCCTGATCAGTTGCCACCACAAAGCCCGAGCACCGCGCCCCAGCGCTTGGCGTTGGTATAAATCCCGCACCGCGCTCCGGCGGATCTTGCCGCTGGAGGTTTTCAAGACGGAATGGGGGCGGACCAGCATCACCTCATCGGGAGGAACCCCCAGCAAATCCAGGCTGGCGCTTTGAATGTGCTGGCGCAGATCGGCCAAGACTTCGGGTCGATCGGCGCGGGTTTCGGCCACCACCACCAGCCGTTCGCTGCCGGTCGTTGGGTCGCCACTGGCAAAGACCGCCACGCAGCCCTTGCGGATTCCGGGAATTTCCCCGACGGCCTGTTCCAGCTCGTAGGGGTACAGATTGCGGCCGCCGCGAATGATCAAATCCTTGACCCGGCCGGTCAGGTAGACATCGCCCCCGGCGAGATACGCGCGATCCCCGGAATCCAGCCAGCCGTCGTCGTGCGGGAAAAGTTTGCGGGTCGCTTCGGGGTTGCGGTAATAACCGGTGGTCGCCGACGGCCCCTGGAATTGCAAGCGGCCTTCGCGTCGTTCCGGCAATTCGCGACCGCGCTCGTCGACGATACGGATTTGATGGTGTGGAAGCGGCTGGCCGCAAGCAGGAAAGCGCAGGGCGGTCGGGTCGCCGGCGCGGGCCGGTCGCGCCGAGCCGTTGGCGACGAAAGCATCGCGTTGCACGGCGTCGAAGACCGGCGCCCGTCCCGGTGGTTGCAAGGCCAACCCGACCGAACACTCCGCCAAGCCGTAGACCGGCGCCATCGCGTCCGGCCGCAAGCCGTAGGGACCGAACCGGGCCATGAACCGCTCCACCGTCGCCGGAAGGACCGGTTCGGCGCCGTTGCAGAACATCCGCAGCGAGCCGAGGTCCAAGCCTTCGATTTCGTGAGCTTGAATCGCCCGCGCGCAAAGTTCGTAAGCGAAATTGGGCGCGGCCGAGAGAGTGCCGCGATAGCGGTGAATCGCCCGCAGCCAAGCTGCCGGCCGAGCCAGAAAGCTCAGCGGTGGCATCACCACCAGAGGAAAAGCGTGATACAGCCCGCCCAAACAGGCGCCGATCAGTCCCATGTCGTGATAAAGTGGCAGCCAACTGACAAAGACATCGCTGGAACTGACAGCCACTCGCTGGCCCATGGCGCGCAAGTTGGCCAGCAGGTTAGCGTGAGTGAGCATGACGCCTTTGGGGTTGCCGGTGCTGCCGGAAGTGTATTGCAGAAAGGCGAGATCGCGGTCGCGGATGGGGCCGGGCGTCCAGGGAGGGGCGGGTTGCTGGAGCTCCGTCGCCGTGACGACGTGACGCAGCGGTTCGACCTGGGTTTGCAGGAGCCGCGCCACCAGTTTGGCTTCGGGTACGGTGATCAGCGCTACGGTCTGGGCGTTATCCAGCAGCCGGGCATGGCGGCGCAAGTGTTCTTCGATCTGCGAGGGCCGCACCGGCGGGTAGATCGGAACCGGTACGCCGCCGGCTAGCAGGATGCCGAAAAAGCTCAGAAAGTAGTCGCCGCCGGTGGGCAACATGATGGCGACCGTCTGAAGCGGTTGCAGCCCGCGCTCGCGCAGCCCGGCCGCCACCGCGCTTGCCCCCTGATGCAAGCTGGCGTACGTGAAGGTGGCGTCGATCCGTTCTTCGTTGCCGATGATGTGAACGGCTACTCGCTCGGGATGGCGCTGAACGTGCCATTCCAGCATCTCGACCAGCGTCGTCGCGCGGTCTGGCGTCCCGGGTCTGGCAGGGTTTTCCCCGGCGGTGATCGGGCCAGCGGCCGGCGGTCTGCGCCCGGCTTCCTGATCGGTCGGCGCAACGGGTTGGCCTTTGGCCTGCCGGATCAGGTTCAGCAGGGTGCGCGGCGTGTCGGCCAGCAGCATCGGCTCGTTCGCGGTCACTTTAAACGCGCTTTCGATCCGACGCAGCAGTTCGGTGCGCGACAGGCTATCCAGACCCAAATCGCGATCCAAATGGCTGTCTAAATCGAGCGTTAGCGCTGCCCGTTCCGATGATTGACGAATTTCAAACAGCAATTCCCGCAGCAGGCCCAACAGCCGGAGCGTGGCATCCGCGCCGGAATCGGGAGTTGGAGAAGCGATTACGGGTGGTGGCAATCCGGCATTTTCGGGCATGGTGATCGTCTGGTGGTATCGCAAATTAAAGCTGCGGTCAGCAATGGACTGTCGGCGGTTTGACTTGTCATTCTAGAATATGGCTGCTGAAGCGCGCTGATATCGACGGAAACCGTCGCACTTTCCAAGGCGCTACGCGATCAGGAGAACCCGTTCATGCCTTACAAATCGTTTCGCTGCTGGTTGATTTTATGGGTGCTGGGGCCTTCAGGCGCTCTGGCGCTGGAAATCGGCGAAATCCAGGTCAATTCCGCCTTGAACCAGCTGTTTGACGCCAGAATATCGCTGCCGAAACTTGCACCCGAGGATTTGAGCAAGATATCGGTGAAGCTGGCGCCGTTGCCGCTGTTCAAGGAATTCGGCCTGGAACGAACCGCCGTGCTGGCCAAGCTGGTTTTTTCAATCGAATACAATCCTGAAGGCCAAGTTTACGTCAAGGTGGTCTCGACCCAGCCGGTTCGGGAGCCCTCGCTGGGATTGTTGCTGGAATTCGGCTGGCCGCGTGGAAAGACGTATCGGGAATTTACGGTATTTCTCGACCCGGTACAGCGTTTGGCCAAGCGAGCCGATGATCGGACGAAAACGGTTTTGGATACGCCGCCGGCCGCTGTCGCATCCGCCGAGCCGGCCCTGGCCCCGGCCCCGGCACCCGTACTAGCGATTCCAGCATCCGCTCCAGCGGTTCCGATGCCAGCGCCAGCGATTCCAGCGTCCCCTCCAGCCGCTTCGGCGACGCCGGTCCCAGCGCCGGCGTCCGTTCCGGCGCGAGACCCGACAGTTGTTGTGGGTGTGGCCGTCGAGCCGGTGGGTGTTCCGACTCCAGAAACTTCGACGCCAGCACCGGTGCCCGTTCCGCCGCAAGTCCCGACGGCTAGCGCCGGTACTGCCGCATCCGAGCCGCCGGCTGTGGTGGAGCCTGCGCCCATGCCGACGCCGGCAAGTCCGGCGCCAACTCCAGCTCCGCCGACCGTGGTGACGGAAGCCGTTCCCGAACTCGTTCGATCCCCCGTATCGCCACCAGCGGCGGTTGGCGCTTCGCCGGCACCGACCCCCGTCAAAGCGTATAGACCCGGAGAGTCTTACGGGCCTGTCGGAACGGGCGAGGGATTATCGAAAATTGCGCTCAAGGTCCGCCCCGATCCCGAAATTACGCCTTATCAGATGATGCAAGCGCTGTATAAAGCCAATCCGAACGCTTTTTCCAAGGCGGGCATCAACGGTTTGAAAGTGGGCTCCGTTCTGCGCCTTCCAACATTGCGCGAGATTGCCAATTTTACCGGGTCCGCTGCCGCAAGGCGGCTGGCCGAGGCCGAAAAAACGGCGACAGCAACGGCGACGGTGGCGGCTAACGTCAAACCTGTGGCTGAATCGTTGGGGAACGGCCCAAATAGAGCGGAGTCCGCTCAAGTCGGCGGTAGCCCGCAAGCGTTTCCGCTGGCGCTGCCAACACCGTTGGAGCCGATGCCGGTTGAAACAGCGCCGCTCGCCGGCCTGGCGGAATCTTTCCGGTCAGCTCCTGACTTCGCTACCGTAGCCACGCAAGCCATTGAACCCGAGTCAAAAGCGGCGGCGGTTGAACCAAAAACCGACGCGAAGCCGGTTCAGTCATCGCTTGGTTCAAGTGTTGAATCCTTCAAGGCGCTTGCCGCTCCGGCCACAATGGCCACGCCAGCGAAGCGCCCCTTGGCGGGTGCTAACGCCAATCCGATTGGCGCGATGCCGGCAGTGGCCCAGCCGTTATTGGAGCCAATCCCAGCAACACCGCTCTTATTTCTGGCGACTTCGGGCGTGATGGCGTCGGCCTTGAAGGTTCCAGCGTTTACGATTCCAGCTCAAATTGCCCCTGATGCGATTATCGCCCAGGTTCCAGCGCTTGCCGAAGCCAACGAGGCGGGTAGCGGAATGCGCTCCGGCGCTGGGGCTAAGCCGCAGCCGGTTCCGGCAGGGAAAGCGTCCGAACCCGACGCCAAGACCGTCCCGGTCGCCACAATCGAACAAGAAACGGCGCCGCTCTCGGAGACAAACAGCCGACCTGTCGGTGGAACACCCGCCGCGGTACGGCCCCCACTTTTCGCGCCGGATCGTGCCGGGGATTTGCTGGCGGTATTCGAAGGGCGCGCACGGGTGAATGCATTCCGTCCGCCCTTTTTTTCGGCGGGAACGCAGGGTTCCATTAAAACGCCACTAGTGGCCGACCCAACCAGCACGATCATCTTAAAAGAGCCGCCCTCTGAAGCCGCGTCCGCCACCGCGGATACCGTCAAGCCGGTCGCGGGCGGAGTATCGGATAAAGGAGAAGGTCATTACGGGCCGGTGTCCGCCAACGAACGGCTTTGGGATATCGCGACCAAGGTCCGGCCCGACCCGAGTATCGGCAAGGATGTCATGATGAAAGCGTTGTTGTTGGCCAATCCGCAGGCATTTCACAAATCCAGGATGGACCAGATGAAAGAGGGGGTCACATTGCGTATTCCGACCCTGCGGGAAATCGTGGATTACACGGGGTCTGGAGCCGCGAAGCAGTTATTGGAACAACAGACTTCCCAGCAAGTGTCGCCGTCCGCCGAACCACCGAGAAAGCCGCAGTCTGCCCCTTCAGAGACGTCTAAAGCGGTTGCCGGTCCTTCCTGATCGCCGCTGATGTCTTTGAGGGCTTTGAAGTGATGGCCTCGTAAAAAAGCCCTTCTCGCTGAGAAGGGCTCGGGCGGAGATCATCAGCGCCAGTAAAAATTGACTTGGGCTTGGCCTTTGCCGACTTGCGCTGATTTTTTCTGGCTTTGCTCCTGCGCGGTGACTTCCACCGTATAGCTGCCGGCCGGCAGTTGAGCCAGGAAGTAGGGGCCTTTGGAGGTGGCGCTCAAGACCGTCGCGCCATGCGAATTCAGAAGCTTGACCTGCACGTCCGCCAAGTATTCGCCCCCGCTCTGCATGGCGGACATCACGCGCAAGTTGAACTGATCGGACATGGCGCGCAGTTCCTCGCGTTCGCTTTCGCCGACGCCGCCCGATGCATAGCGGATCCCCTGATCGGAGGTTTTGACCTGCACCGACCCGCCGGGTGGCAACCAGCCCTTGCCCTCGGGTTCAGCGGCGGCTGGAGCCTCCCGATCCACCGAGAGCGCTTCTTCTTGCTGGCTTGGCTCTTGAGCGGGTGCGCGAGGTGTCACGGCTGGCTCCGCCGCACGCTGAACCGGGGGAGGGCTCGCGCTTTGTTGGGCGTTGACCAAAACCGGTAAACCGGCGGTTGCCGCCAACGCCAAAACCAACAGACTCGGGTTGGGTCGTTTTGTCATTGCCACATTCTCCTTCTCTGTTCATGCCATCTACTAAAGGAGGAATCAATCGCTCCGGTAGGTTGAATCTTAGGCTTAGTCCTCTTGCGCTGAATTTGATTCCCCGCCAGCCCAGTTGAGTTGGACCGTTTGTTGGTACTGTCTTCGCATGGCTTTCTTGTCCAGCTTACCCACGCTGGTTTTCGGGAGGGCTTCCACGAACAGCACGCGGTCGGGAACGGCCCACTTGGGGATGATGCCCTTGTCGGCGAATCCCTTGAGCCAGTCGCGAAAAGCCGCTTCATCGCTCGCTTCGGCCTCGGCGCGTTTGAGCACCACCAAAGCCAGCGGCCGCTCCCCCCATGTCGCGTCGGGAATGCCGATCACCGCCGTTTCGGCCGCCGCCGGATGTTTGAGGATCAAATCTTCCAACTCCAACGAGGAGAGCCATTCTCCGCCGGTCTTGATGACATCTTTCAGGCGGTCGGTGATCTTGAGATAGCCTTCCTGGTCGATGACGCCGATGTCGCCGGTATGCAGGTAGCCGCCGCGCCAGAGCCGTTCGGAATTCTGGGGGTCCTTGAGGTAGCCTTGGGTCAGCCAGGGCGAGCGCACCACCACCTCGCCCGGCGTCTTGCCATCGTGCGGCAGGTCGTTCATCTGTTCGTCCACGACCCGCAGCTCGACCAAGGGAATGGGCAAGCCGGTCTTGCAGCGAATGTCCAGTTGCCGCTCCTCGCCCCAATCCGACATGTGCGGTTTCAGTTGCGCCAAGGTCAGGATCGGGCAGGTCTCCGACATGCCGTAAGCGGTAAACACGTCCACGCCCCGCGCGCGCGCCTGCCGGGCCAGGGCCTGCGGCAGCGCCGCGCCGCCGATGATGACTTTCCAGCGCGACAAATCCACCTCATCCACGGCCGGGCTGGCCAGTAGCAGTTGCAGGATGGTCGGCACGCAGTGGGAAAAGGTCGCTTTTTCCCGCGCGATCAGCCGCAGCAGGTGCTCCGGCACATAGCGGCCCGGATACACCTGCTTGACGCCGAGCGTGGTCGCGACGTAGGGAACGCCCCAAGCGTGCACGTGAAACATCGGGGTGAGCGGCAAGTACACGTCGTCGCGGTTGAGGCGGCCCTGCCCGCTCCCCATCAGCGCCGAGAGTACGCCGAAAGTATGCAGCACCAACTGGCGGTGGCTGAAGTACACCCCCTTGGGCGAGCCGGTGGTGCCCGTCGTGTAAAAGGTGGTGGCGCGGGTGTCTTCGGAGAAGTCCGGGAAGGGATAAGCGGGGTCGCCGCCCGCCAGCAGGGTTTCATAGTCGGTGCTGAAATCGAGGGAGGTCGCCGGCGTTTGCCCGGTGTCGTCGAGCAATACCAGCTTCTTGGCCGGTTCGATCCGGTCGCGGATGGCTTCCAGGATCGGCAAGAATTCGGTGTTGACCAAAATCACGTCGTCTTCGGCGTGGTTGATGGTGTAGAGAATCTGTTCGGGCGACAACCGGATGTTCACGGTGTGCAGCACCGCGCCCAGCATCGGCACCGCGAAGAAACATTCCAGGTAGCGATGGCTGTCCCAGTCCATGACCGCCACGGTATCGCCGGGCTTGACGCCCAGTCGCGCCAAGCCGCTGGCCAGTCGCCCGACCCGATCGCCGAGATCGCGATAGGTCTGACGCTTGAAATCGCCGTAGACGATTTCTTGGTCGGGGAATTGGCGGACCGGGTTACGCAGCAGGTGTTTGATCAACAGAGGGTAGGAGTAGGCGGAAGGCGTGCGGTCGATGACGTTTGCGGACATGCCGGTGCTCCTCGTGAGGTCGCGAAACGAAATAGGGTTTGTCAGGCCTTGCTCCATCAACTATAGCGTTCCGCCGTTTAACCGAGTTGCCGGATGAGGTACTCCTTGATCCGTCGAACGTCCGCATCCATGACTTCGAACCGCTGTGGCAGCGTTTCCAGGTTTTCGTAACCGGCGGGCCGCTGCGGCGGACGTCCCAGCGCTTCCACGATGGACTCCTCGAATTTGGCCGGCAGGGCGGTTTCCAAGCAGATGAGCGGTATGCCTTGCTCGCGGTAGCTCCAGCCGACCTTGACGCCATCGGCGGTATGGGTGTCGATGATCAGGCCGGATTCCCGATAAACCCGGCGGATGGTATCCAGACGGTCTTGGTGGGTGCTGCAACCGGAGACGAAGCCGGATTCCTGGACTCTCCGGTAATGGTCGGTGCCGGAGAGATCGAAATAGCCTCGACTGTCGATCTGGCGCCACAGGTCGCGAGTTCGTTCAGGGTCGCGTCCGACCGCGTCGTAAATGAAGCGTTCGAAGTTGGACGCCTTGGAAATATCCATCGACGGGCTGCTGGTCTGCGCCACCTGATGGGTTTTGCGCACCCGATAGACGCCGGTGCGGAAAAATTCGTCGAGCACGTTGTTTTCGTTGGTGGCCAGGATCAAGCGGCGGATCGGCAGGCCCATGCGCTTGGCGATGTAACCCGCGCAGATGTTGCCGAAATTGCCGGAGGGCACCGCGAAGGAAACCTCCTGGTCGTCTCGGCTGGTGACGGCCAGCCAGCCTTTGAAGTAATAAACGATTTGCGCCGCGACCCGCGCCCAGTTGATCGAGTTGACCGTGCCGATGGCGTAGTCGGCCTTGAACGCGGCATCGTTGCTGACCGCCTTGACGATGTCCTGGCAATCGTCGAACACGCCGCGCACCGCGAGGTTGAAAATGTTGGGCTCTTGCAGGGAAAACATCTGAGCGGTCTGAAACCGGCTCATCTTCTGGTAAGGGGACAGCATGAACACCCGGATGCCCCGCTTGCCGCGCATGGCGTATTCGACGCTGGAGCCGGTATCG
>DPWB01000234.1 GCA_003527885.1 Candidatus Competibacteraceae bacterium | reverse complement strand
CAAGCAGTAGACGGCATACGATATATAGTACGGTCTCGAGGGCTCGGAGAGGTGTATAAGAGACAGGGCGTACCCCGCGCCATCGCGGTCCTGTGCGACACGGTCCTGCTGCTGGCCAGCTTGCAATCGGAGCGGGAGATCACGCCGGAACTGGTGGATGAAGCCGCTCAGAGTTGCTTTTTGGGAGAGCAGGCCAAGATGGCGGGCGATGCTCCGGGCGTCCGAAATAGCGGGGCGATACTCGGACTGCCTCCGGCCAGCTCGAACGCTGTCGATTTCGACCTGGACTTATCGGAGTTCGATTTTTCGTTCGAGTACGACGAAAAAGCGATGCGGGCTAAAGCCCCGGCGGGAGTGGCGGAGCCCGTCGAGGAAACGGCGCTCGACTCGACCGCCCTTCGTCCGCTGGGGCCGCCGGCCGATCCGGTGACCTTCCTGGCAAGCAATGAGACCCAGGCGGCGACCCTCCTTGTCGAGGCGATCCGGGCGACCGACATGGACGGTACGGTGGCATTGGCTGGAACAGAGCAGCCGACTGCATTGGCCGCTTCGCCCGCGCCGGCGCCGTTGGATGAATTCGTGCGCTTGCTGGACGAACTCCCCGGTAAGTTGGAGGGTAAGGATTCACGGGATCAAGAGGCGCTGCGTTATTTTCGAAACCGCTATCTTCGGCTGGCGCAGGGTGGAGAACCCGCTCGGTTGCCCGAATTCGGCCAACGGATCGCGCGCCTCAGAGAAACCCAGCAACCCATCTCCGTGGGGCTGGCGACCGCCGTCAATGCGTTACCGGGACAAGACGGCGTGCTGTGCGTGTTGCTGCTCAACCCCACCTGGTGGTTATACCGGGAGATTCGCTCGCGTTTGCGCAGTACCGATCTGGTGTTCGCCAACGACGGGAAGCTCCCGACGCTGCGGTTGCTGGACGGGCGAGATGCCCAGGTCGTTTATCTGAACTATCGCTATCCCCTCAGCGATTCGGCGCAAACCACGCTCTGGCTGGAGCTCGATCTGTGCGACCATCGGGGCAAATGGACGGCTTACGACAGTCGGTCCCAGGTACGGCTCGACTTTCCGGGCCGGACGCGCCCCGACAAGCGCGCGGACAGCCCTCCTGAAAAGAACGAGCGTTTTTGGCCGGAACCGCTGACGGCCGGGCCGCTATCCGGGTCGTGGTTGTGGGCGGACTCCCCGTCCGGCGAGAGCGCCGCCGGCCGCGCCAAGGACGATGGCGACAATCTGGTCTGTACCTACCCGCTCGAATTGCGCGCCGACAAGGCGCGCACCGACAGCCTGCGCACCGCGACCGATCACGCGCTCAGCCGCGGTACGCCGCTGACGCGCGCGCTGCTGCTGGCCGCCGATCCGTCGCAAGCGCCGGGACGCATCGAACTGGTGTCCCGGCCTTTCATGGTCTTCGGCCGCCACAGTTCGACCGCCGGTACCGGCTTTGGGGATTTCACGCTAGGGTTTGTTCCGAAATACACCCGGATTTCCCGGTTGCATTGCGTGGTTTGCGCGCTCGGCGATCAGTTGGCGGTCATGCCGGCCAGCGATGTGGGACACACCTATACCGGCCGCAACGGCCAGCGCTTGCCGCGCGGGTGTTGGGAGTTCCTGGAATCGGACGATACCGTGGATATTTGCGATCTGTACCGGTTGAAACTGGTGTTGGCCTGGGACCGGAAATGGGAGCGCACCCCGACCCACTGGGACCCCCGGCAACCGCGCGAGAAGTTCGGCCGCTATTTGCTCGATCTGGTCGAGGTACTGCGCCAGCGAGACCGGCAAGCTGGGGCTGACGACTTGCGCAAATCTTTGCGCGAGCGCTATCTGAACTTGCTGCGCGTTCAGGACCGGGTGGCCCAGCTCAACGGGGTCGGCAATCCCGGCTCCTTGCTGTATGCCCGCTTCGAGCGCGAGGATGCCGCGCGCCGGCAAGTGGTGCATTTTTACCTGCCGAAATGGGTATCGTTGGGCAACTCCCCACAAGCGGGCCTGCGCATCGAGGCCGGAGACGTGAAGCCCCATCATGCCGAACTGCTGTTCCGGGAGGGCATGTACTGGATCCAGAATCTGGCCGAACCGGGCGCGGTGCGGGTCGGCCATCACGGGTTGGCGACCAACGAAGTGTTGGCGCTGGAAACCGGCGATGTCCTGATGATCGGATCGGCGCAATTCACTTTCGAAGCGTATTGAAACCCACGGTCTTTTCAGCAGATTCTCGGCAACTGCTCGCCGCTCAGCCAATCGACCAAGCGCCGGCCGCCGAACATCGTTTCCATTTCCACGAAACCGTGATCGTCGGCCACGACCTCACCGATGACGGCGGTTTCCCTCCCTAGCGGATGGGCGCGCATCGTCGCGAGCAAAACCTCCGCCGAAGCGGCCGGGCAGATCGCCAGCAGCTTGCCCTCGTTGGCGACGTAGAGCGGGTCCAGCCCCAGGAATTCGCACAGGGCGCGCACCGGTTCGCGTACTGGGATGGCGGCCTCGCGCAGGCGCATCCCGACTCCGGCCTGTTGGGCGATTTCGTTCAAAGCGCTGGCCAAACCGCCGCGCGTGGGATCGCGCAGACAGTGAAGTTCGGGAACTGCCGCCACCATCGCCGCCACCAGTCCGTGCAAGGCCGCCGTGTCCGATTGAATCGGCGCGTCGAAGCTGAGATTTTCCCGCGTCGCCAGCACGGCCATGCCGTGATCGCCCACCGGGCCGCTTAGCAGAATCGCATCGCCCGGATGCGCCCGGCGTGCGGAGATGTCCACGCCTTCTGGCACGACGCCGATGCCGGTGGTGGTGATGAACACGCCGTCGCCCTTGCCGCGTTCCACTACCTTGGTATCGCCGGTGACGACCGGCACGCCCGCCTGCCGCGCGGCGCGCGCCATCGAATCGACGATGCGTTTGAGGTCGGCCAGCGGAAAGCCTTCTTCCAGAATTAAGCTGCTGGCGAGATAGAGCGGTCGCGCCCCGGCCATCGCAACATCGTTGATCGTGCCGTGAACCGACAGACAGCCGATGTCGCCGCCGGGGAAGAACAGCGGCGA
>DPWB01000058.1:13767-14237 GCA_003527885.1 Candidatus Competibacteraceae bacterium | reverse complement strand
CTACTGCTGCGCGTACCACCTATATCTTCCCTTGTTCTTTTTTTTAATGATACGGCGACCACCGAGATCTACACTAGATCGCTCGTCGGCAGCGTCAGACCTGAATGATTGATCCGTTCTCGTCCATGCGCTTGCAGGAAGCCGCCCGGTTGCTGAAGGGCGAGCTGTCCGGCGCGGATGCCGCCTTCGGCGAAGTGAGCACCGACAGCCGGCGTCTGCCGGCGGGGGCCTTGTTCGTCGCTTTGGTCGGGCCCCGTTTTGACGGCCACGACTTTATCGCCGCCGCGCGGGAGCGCGGCGCGTGCGCCGCGCTGGTCAGCCGACGGGTGGTGGGCGATCCGCTGCCGCAATTGCGGGTGGCCGATACCTTGTTGGCGCTGGGCCAACTGGGGTCGGCCTGGCGCGAGCGGTTCGCCGGGCCCGTGATCGCGCTGACCGGCAGCAACGGCAAGACCACGGTCAAGGAGATG
>DPWB01000058.1:2166-13474 GCA_003527885.1 Candidatus Competibacteraceae bacterium | reverse complement strand
TCAACAACGACATCGGCGTGCCGCTGACGCTGTTGCGGTTGGGTCGAGAGCACGCCTACGCGGTGGTCGAGATGGGCGCCAACCACCCTTGCGAGATCGCCTATCTGACCGGCCTGGTCCAACCCGATGTGGCGATCGTCAACAATGCCGGTCCCTGCCATTTGGAGGGCTTCGGCGATGTGGCCGGCGTGGCCCGCGGCAAGGGCGAGATTTTTCAGGGGCTCGGTGCGGATGGCGTGGCGGTCATCAATCGCGACGATCCCTACGCCGATTACTGGGCGGGTCTGAACAAAGGCCGGCGAACCGTCGAGTTCGGTTTGAACCAGCACGCCACGGTGGGGGGGCGGGTGCTCGATGCGACCGCCAACCGTTTTCGGCTGCGGGTCGGCGCCGAGGATATCGAGATTCGCTTGCCGTTGCCGGGCCGCCACAACATCCTCAACGCGCTGGCGGCGGCGGCGGCGGCCACGGCGGTCGGCGCGAATCTGGAGGAGGTGCGCCGGGGCCTGGAAAATCTCCGCGGCGTCGGCGGTCGGCTGCAACGCTTGCGCGGTCGGCACGGCGGCGCGGTCATCCACNNNNGGACGATCCCCGCGCTGGCGGGGGCGGCGGCGGCCACGGCGGTCGGCGCGAATCTGGAGGAGGTGCGCCGGGGCCTGGAAAATCTCCGCGGCGTCGGCGGTCGGCTGCAACGCTTGCGCGGTCGGCACGGCGGCGCGGTCATCCACGACGCCTACAACGCCAACCCGGCCTCGCTCGCCGCCGCGTTGGGCGCGATAGGCGGCGAGTCCGGCCGCAAGTGGTTGGTGCTGGGCGATATGTGGGAGCTGGGGCCGGCGGCGGACGATTTGCACGCACAATCCGGCAAGGACACCCGCGCCGCTGGCTTCGAGCGCCTTTATGGGCTCGGCGAGCACAGCCGGGCGGCGGTGGCCGCCTTTGGCGGCGGCCGGCATTTTGTGGAGGTGGAGGCCTTGATCGCGGCCTTGGCGGCTGACCTCAAGAGCGGCGGTGAAGCGCCGGTGATCCTGGTCAAGGGCTCGCGCGGCATGAGGATGGAGCGCGTGGTGACGGCGTTGGTGGAGGCCGGTGATGGGGCGATCGACCCGGAGGGACACGGCTGATGCTGGTGTTGCTGGCCGAATGGCTGACCAATAATTTCTATACGGGGTTCAATGTCTTCCAGTATTTGACGCTGCGGGGGATCCTGGGGACCCTGACGGCGCTGCTGATCTCGCTTGTCGTCGGGCCGGTCATGATCGAGCGCTTGAGCCACTACCAGATCGGCCAGCAGGTCCGCCAGGATGGGCCGAAAAGCCACCTGTCGAAAGCCGGCACTCCGACCATGGGCGGCGCGCTCATTCTGGTCGCCATCGCCGTCGCCACGGTGCTGTGGGCCGACCCGCGCAATCATTACGTCTGGATCGTGTTGCTGACGACGCTGGCTTTCGGCGCCATCGGTTGGGCGGACGACTACAAGAAATTGATCCTGCGCAATTCGAAAGGGTTGTCGGCGCGGGCCAAATATTCCTTGCAATCCGGCGTCGGTTTGGCGGCGGCGCTGTTGCTGTTTTTTACCGCCCAGGCTCCCATCGAGACGCAATTGATCGTGCCGTTCTTCAAGAATGTCGCCCTGAATCTCGGCTGGCTGTTCGTCCCGCTCACCTACTTTGTGATCGTCGGTTCCAGCAACGCCGTCAATCTCACCGATGGCTTGGACGGTTTGGCCATCGTGCCGACCGTGATGGTGGCCGGCGCGATGGCCGTATTTTGCTATACCTCCGGCAACCGCATTTTCGCCGGCTACCTCGATATTCCTTACGTGGTGGGCGCCGGAGAGGTCATGGTGTTCTGCGGCGCGATGGTCGGCGCCGGGTTGGGCTTCCTCTGGTTCAACGCCTATCCGGCGCAAGTGTTCATGGGCGATGTCGGCGCGCTGGCGCTGGGCGCGGCGCTAGGCGTCATTGCGGTGGTGGTGCGGCAGGAGTTGGTGCTGTTCGTGATGGGCGGCGTGTTCGTCATGGAAACCGTGTCGGTCATCTTGCAAGTTGGCTCCTTTAAATTGACCGGCCGGCGGATTTTTCGGATGGCCCCGCTGCACCACCACTTCGAGCTCAAGGGCTGGCCGGAGCCCCGGGTGATCGTCCGGTTCTGGATCATCACCATCATTCTGGTGTTGATCGGTTTGTCAACGCTGAAGATTCGCTAGGAGGAGACGCGCGGATGTCGCCATTGCGCGGAACCACGCTGGTGGTCGGACTCGGCAAAAGCGGCTTGTCCGCGGTGCGGGCGCTGGTGGCGCTGGATGCCGCCGTCGCGGTGGCCGACAGCCGGCTCGACCCGCCGGGACTGGCGGCTTTGCGCGCGGAATTTCCGGCCGTGCCGCTCCATCTGGGCGAGTTCGATCCGACGCTGTTGGCCAAAGCGGCGCGCTTGCTGGTCAGTCCGGGAGTGGCGGTCGCCACGCCGGCCATCGCTGCGGCGGCGGCCCAAGGCGTGCCGATCTGGGGCGACATCGAGTTGCTGGCCCGCCTGACCCGAGTCCCGGTCGCGGCCATCACCGGTTCCAACGGCAAGAGCACGGTCACGACCTTGCTGGGCGAGATGGCGCAACGCGCCGCTATGGCGGCGGCGGTCGGCGGCAATCTCGGCACTCCGGCGCTGGAGCTGTGGCTGGCGCAAGAAAAGGGCGCGGACGCCGCGAAGCCGCTCGCCGCGTACGTGTTGGAGCTGTCGAGCTTCCAGCTGGAAACCACGTCCAGCCTGAACGCGCGGGTGGCGACGGTGCTGAACATCAGCCCCGACCACATGGACCGCTACGACACGCTAGACGATTACATCGCCGCCAAGCGCCGGATTTTTCGGGGCGGCGGGGTAATGGTGCTCAACGCCGACGATCCGACGGTCGCGGCGATGGCCGAACCGGGCCGGCAGATCGTGCGTTTCACCTTGGCCGAGCCGAACGAGGGTGATTTCGGCTTGCGCCAGCGCGCCGGAGAGACTTGGTTGGGGCGAGGCGCCGAGCCCTGGATCGCGGCCTCGGAGCTGAAGATCGGCGGCGAGCACAACTTGGCCAACGCGCTGGCGGCGCTGGCCCTGGGCCACGCGCTGGGTTTGCCGCGTGAAGCGATGCTGGCGGCGCTGCGGGAGTTTGCGGGATTGGCGCATCGCACCACCTTGGTGCTGGAGCGCGCCGGCGTGCGTTGGTACGACGATTCCAAGGGCACCAACGTCGGAGCGACGGTGGCGGCGGTGCGCGGCCTGCCGGGTCAGGTGGTGCTGATCGCCGGCGGCGACGGCAAGGGCCAGGATTTTTCGCCGCTGCGGGAAGCCTTGGCCGACAAGGCAAGATCGGTGGTGTTGATCGGTCGCGACGCCCCCCTGATCGCCGCCGCGCTGGGCGACAGCGTGCCGCTGCAACGGGCGGCCGACATGGAGCAGGCCGTGCGTCAGGCGGCGCGATGCGCGCGGGCGGGCGACAGCGTGCTGCTGTCGCCCGCCTGCGCCAGCTTCGACATGTTCAGCGGCTACGAGGAACGCGGCGCGGTGTTTGCCGCCGCCGTGCGGAGGTTGGCCGGATGCTGAGCGCCGCCGCCGTTCAGGGCAACCGCGGCCGCTTGCCGGGTGCCGGCGAACGTCGCGGCGCGCTGCCGTTTCCCGATCTCTGGATTCTGGTTCCGGCGTTGCTGTTGCTGGCGCTGGGTCTGCTGATGGTGGCTTCGGCCTCGATCCCGATCGGCGTCAACCCGAAGACCGGCCAGGGGCAACCGTTTCATTTTCTGGTCCGCCAAGCGTCGTTCGTACTGGCCGGCTTGCTGGCGGCCGGCATCGTGTTTCAGGTGCCGGTGGCGCGCTGGCGGCGGGTCGGGCCGGCGTTGTTGGTGGCGGCGCTGGGGCTCTTGGTCTTGGTGCTGATCCCCGGCGTCGGCAAGGAAGTCAACGGCAGTATCCGCTGGATCGGATTCGGCCCCATCAATGTTCAGGTTTCGGAAATTGCCAAGCTGTTCGCCCTGATCTATGTGGCCGGCTATCTCAAGCGCCACGGCGCGCAATTGCAGACGGCGGATTTCAAAACCTCGGCGCTGGCGCTGGCCCGCCCGATGGGGGTGCTGGCGGTCTTCGCGGTGCTGCTGTTGCTGGAGCCGGATTTCGGCAGCGTGGTGGTGTTGATGGCGACCGCGTTGGGCATGGTGTTTCTGGCCGGCGTCAACCTCTGGCAGTTCGGGGCCTTGCAGGTGGGGACGGCGGCCGTCATGGCGGTGTTGATCCTGTCTTCACCCTACCGCCAGGATCGGGTGCTGAGTTTCCTAAGGCCCTGGGACGATCCGTTCGGCAAGGGCTATCAGCTGGCGCAGTCGCTGATCGCCATCGGGCGCGGCGAGCTGTTCGGGGTCGGCTTGGGGCAGAGCGTGCAAAAACTGTTTTATCTGCCGGAAGCCCATACCGATTTTTTGTTCGCCGTGCTGGCCGAGGAACTGGGGCTGGCCGGGATCGTGGTGGTGGTCGCCCTGTTCATGCTTCTGGTCTGGCGGGCGTTTGAGATCGCGCGCCGGGCCGAACGCCTGGACATGCGCTTCTCGGCGTATCTGGCTTACGGCATCGGGCTCTGGCTCGGCCTTCAGGCGCTGTTCAACATGGGGGTCAACATGGGGGTGCTGCCGACCAAGGGGTTGACCTTGCCGCTGATGAGCTACGGCGGCAGTAGCGTGGTGGTGATGTGCCTGACCCTGGCGGTGCTGCTGCGCATCGACGTGGAAACCCGCGCCGGGGGAGTGCACGGCGAATGAAGGCGGCTCGGCCGGTGTTGATCATGGCCGGCGGCACGGGCGGCCACGTATTTCCGGCGCTGGCGGTGGCCGAGCGGTTGCGCGAGCGCGGCTTGCCGGTGGTGTGGATGGGAACCCGGCGCGGCCTGGAAGCGACGCTGGTGCCGAAAGCGGGCATTCCCATCGAATGGATCGGCGTCGCCGGGTTGCGCGGCAAGGGCGTGGCCCGGTTGCTGGAAATGCCGCTGATGCTGGGGCGCGCGGTGTGGCAGGCCGGCGCGATCTTGCGCCGCCTGCGCCCGCGGGTGGTGCTCGGCATGGGGGGGTTCGCCAGCGGGCCCGGCGGCATGGTGGCCCGCTCGTTGGGGATTCCGTTGGTGGTGCACGAACAAAACGCCATCGCGGGCCTGACCAACCGCTGGCTGGCGCGGGTCGCCGACCGGGTGCTGCAAGCATTCCCGGCGACGTTCCCGACCGCGCGGCGTGCGGTGACGGTCGGCAATCCGGTCCGGCGGCCCATCGCGGCGTTGCCGCCGCCCGCCGGGCGCTTTGCCGGTCGCGCCGGTCGCCCCCGGCTGTTAGTGGTGGGCGGCAGCCAGGGCGCTCTGGCGTTGAACCGGCTGGTGCCGCAAGCCGTGGCGTTGCTCGAAGAACCGCGGCGCCCGGAGGTCTGGCACCAGGCGGGGGGACGCTTGCACGAAGCGGCGGAAACCGCTTACCGGGAAGCGGGTGTGACCGCGCGGTTGACGCCGTTTATCGAGGGGATGGCGGAGGCTTACGGCTGGGCTGATCTGGTGCTGTGCCGGGCCGGCGCGCTGACCGTCGCCGAACTGGCGGCGGCGGGCGTCGGGTCGATTCTGGTGCCGTTTCCGTTCGCGGTGGACGACCACCAAACCGCCAACGCGCGCTACCTGGAGCAGGGTGGGGCGGCGCTGATCCGCCAGCAGGCGGAGCTGACCGCGCAAAGCTTGGCCGAGTTGCTGGGCGCGCTGTTGGGCGATCGCCCCCGCCTGCTGGGAATGGCCGAAGCGGCCCGAGGACTGGCGAGGATCGAAGCCGCCGAGCGGGTGGCGACCGCGTGTCTGGAACAGGCGCGCGCTTGAACGATGGATACCCCGATGGACGAGATGAGAGGCGACGAAATGGGCAAACCCAGTCTGGCGGCGATTCCCGAAGCCTGGCGCGACATGCGCCGGATCCGGCACATTCACTTTGTCGGCATCGGCGGGGCCGGGATGAGCGGTATCGCCGAGGTGCTGCTGAATTTGGGCTATAGCGTCTCCGGGTCCGACCTTAAAGCCAGCTTGGTGACCGCCCGTTTGGCGCAATTGGGTGCGACGATCCGCCAGGGCCACCGAGCCGAGCATGTGGCCGGTTGCGATGTCGTGGTGATTTCCAGCGCGGTCGCCGAGGACAATCCCGAGGTGGTGGCGGCGCGGGCGGCGCGGGTGCCCGTCGTGCCGCGCGCCGAGATGCTGGCCGAACTGATGCGGTTTCGCTACGGCATCGCGGTCGCCGGCACCCACGGCAAGACCACGACCACCAGCCTGATCACCAGCCTGCTGGCCGAGGGCGGCCTGGACCCGACCTTCGTCATCGGCGGTCGCCTGAACAGCGCCGGCGCCAATGCCCGGCTCGGCGGCGGCCGCTATCTGGTGGCGGAAGCCGACGAGAGCGACGCCTCGTTCCTGTTCTTGCAGCCGATGGTGGCGGTGGTGACCAACATCGACGCCGACCATTTGCCGACCTATGACGGCGATTTCGAGCGGCTGCGCGAGACCTTCATCGAGTTCCTCCACCATCTGCCGTTTTACGGCTTGGCGGTGCTGTGCGCCGACGATCCGCAGGTGCGCTCGATCTTGCCGCGCATGAGCCGGCCGGTGCTGACCTACGGCACCGGCGACGATTGTGACGCCCGTGCGACCGATATCGTTCAAGAAGGGTTACGGACGCGGTTCCTGGCCCATTTGCCCAGTCTGAAGTCGCCCTTGCCGATCACCTTGAACCTGCCGGGCCGGCACAGCGTGCTGAACGCCTTGGCCGCGCTCGCGGTCGCCCACGAGCTGGGCGTTTCCGAAACCGCCATCCGCCGCGCCTTGCAGAATTTCCAGGGCATCGGCCGGCGCTTCCAACAGCACGGCGAACTGCTGTTGCCCGACGGCGGCCGCGTCACCGTGATGGACGATTACGGCCATCATCCCCGGGAAATTCAGGCGGTGCTGGCGGCCTTGCGCGGCGCGTGGCCGCAACGGCGGCTGGTGCTGGCGTTTCAGCCGCACCGCTACAGCCGGACCCGCGATCTGTTCGACGACTTCGCCCTGGTGCTGTCCGAGGTCGATACCTTGATCCTGCTGGACGTGTACCCGGCCGGCGAGAAACCGGTTTCGGGCGCGGATGGCCGCAGCCTGAGCCGGGCGATCCGAACCCGGGGCAAGGTCGATCCGGTCTTTGTCGAACAGACCGCCGACCTGCCGGCGGTGCTGCCCGGACTGCTGCGCGATGGCGACTTGTTGCTGATGATGGGCGCGGGCGACATCGGGGCGATGGCGGTGCAACTGGGCCGCGACGGGCTGGCGGGCGCGCGCTGAACCGCCGGCGGCGCGGCGAGCGTATATCTTCGGCGGACAAGCGTGGGAGGGGCGGATGCAACAGCTACAGCAGACGACAGTGACCGATCCGGCGGCTTTCGGCAAGGTGGCGGTGCTGATGGGCGGCTGGTCGGCGGAACGGGAGGTTTCGCTCAAAAGCGGCGCGGCGGTGCTGGCGGCGCTGCGGGCGCGCGAGGTGAACGCTCACGGTATCGACGCCGACCGCACGGTTTTGAACGCGTTGGCCGCCGGAAACTTCGATCGGGCCTTCATCGTCCTGCACGGCCGCGGCGGAGAGGATGGCGTCGTTCAGGGCGCCTTGGAAATGCTGGGCATCCCTTACACCGGCAGCGGCGTGCTGGCCTCGGCGCTGGGCATGGACAAGTTGCGCACCAAGCAGCTTTGGTTGGGCATGGGCCTGCCGACACCGCCTTACCGCGTGGTCGACAGCGCGGGCGAACTGGCCGCCGCCGCCGCCGAGCTGGGCTTGCCGCTGGCGGTAAAGCCGTCGCGCGAGGGTTCCAGCATCGGCATCAGCCGGGTCGACGAAGCCGGCCAGGTGGCGGGGGCGTGGGAACGCGCCGCCGCCTGCGATTCGCCGGTGCTGGTCGAGCCGTGGATTCTGGGCCAGGAATACACCGGCGCGGTGTTGCAGGGTGAAGCCCTGCCGCTGATCCGCCTGGAGACGCCGCGGGCGTTTTACGACTACGAAGCCAAATACCACGCTGACGATACCCGTTACCTGTGTCCCTGCGGTCTGCCCGAGGCCCGAGAGGCGGAGTTGCGGGAGCTGGTGCGCCGGGCTTATGCGGCGGTGGGCGGTCGCGGTTGGGGGCGAGTGGATTTGCTGGTGGACGGCCAGGGCCAGCCTTGGCTGTTGGAGGTCAATACCGTGCCCGGCATGACCGATCACAGTTTGGTGCCGATGGCGGCGCGGGCGACCGGGTTGAATTTCGAAGCCTTGGTCTGGCGCATTCTGGAAACCAGCCTGTCGCGGGCGGGTTGAGCGCGCCATGCGGTTCGGACAAAAACGCCGCCGCCGGGGCGCGACCTCGCTGAAACGCGAGCCCGCGGAGACCCGTGGCCGGTGGAAAGCGGTGTGGGGGCCGCCGCTGCGCTGGCTGGGGGTGGCGCTGGTGTTCGCGGCGGTCGGCTACGGCTTGCAAATCGGCGGCCAGAAGCTGCGCGAGCCGGGCGCTTTTCCGTTGCGGCAAGTGCGCGTCGACGGTGAATTACGGAACTTGGTCGAGGCGGATTTCAACGCCGTCGCCAGCACCTACGTGGGCCAGAATTTTTTTGTCGCCAACCTGGACGATTTGAATGCGGCGCTGGTGGTCAACCCGTGGATCGAAGACGTTTCGGTGCGGCGCTGGTGGCCGGACACGGTGGAAATCAAGCTGCGCGAGCGAACCGCTTTCGGCTATTGGGGCCAGCACGAGATGGTGGATGTCAACGGCGTCCGCTTCCGGCCGACCGTGGTGCGCCAACCGGGTCCTTGGCCGAAGCTGTCCGGGCCGGACGGCCATGAAAAAATGCTGATCGAGACTTATAGGGCCGCGCGCGCCTTGCTCGACCCGCTGGGGCTGAAGTTGGTGCGGCTGGTGCAGGACGAGCGGCGGGCGTGGTGGCTGACCTTTGAAAACGGCCTTGAGGTATATGTGGGACGCGAGCAGTTCGAGCAGCGGCTCCAGCGCTTGGCGCGCGTTTACCCGCGCCTGTTGGCCGCCCAGATCGACCGGATTGCAGTAGTGGATTTGCGCTATGTCAACGGGTTCGCCGTGCGCTGGAAAGCGGATCGCGCGGCCCCGGCGGCGGGTTAAGCGGCGGCAACGGAGCGGTGATGTCCAAAAAAGAAGAGAAAAATTTGATCGTCGGACTCGATATCGGCACCTCAAAAGTGGTGGCTATCGTCGGTGAAGTGAGTCCCGACAACAACACCATCGAGGTGGTCGGCATCGGCTCTTATCCGTCGCGGGGGCTGAAGAAGGGCGTGGTGGTCAACATCGAATCCACCGTGCAGTCGATCCAGCGCGCGGTCGAGGCGGCCGAGCAAATGGCCGACTGCCGGATCGAATCGGTGTACACCGGCATTTCCGGCAGCCACATCCGGGGCTTCAATTCCAACGGGGTTACCGCGATCAAGAACCAGGAGGTGACCGCCGAGGATGTGGAGCGGGTGATGGAGGCCGCGCGGGTGGTGGCGATCCCGGCGGATCAGAAAATCCTCCACATCCTGCCCCAGGAATTCATCATCGACAACCAGGAAGGGATTCAAGACCCGGTCGGCATGTCCGGCGTGCGGCTGGAAGCGCGGGTCCACATCGTCACCGGCGCGGTCAGCGCCGCGCAGAACATCGTCAAATGCGTGCAGCGCTGCGGTCTGGAAGTCGACGACATCATCTTGCAGCAGCTCGCGTCTAGCCGGGCGGTGCTGGCCCAAGACGAAAAAGAACTGGGCGTTTGCCTGGTGGATATCGGCGGCGGCACCACCGACCTGGCGGTGTTCACCCACGGCGCGATCAGCCATACCACCGTGATCCCCATCGCCGGCGATCAGGTGACCAACGACATCGCCGTGGCCTTTCGCACGCCGGCGCAGGCGGCCGAGGAGATCAAGCTCAAGCACGCCTGCTGCCTGCGGCAACTGGCGCGCCAAGACGAACGGATCGACGTGACCAGCGTCGGCGACCGGGCGCCGCGCTCGCTCTCGCGCCACGCGTTGGCCGAGGTGGTGGAGCCGCGCTACGAGGAATTTTTCGAACTGGTGCAAGCGGAGCTCCAGCGCAGCGGTTTCGAGAATTTGATCGCGGCCGGCGTGGTGCTGACCGGCGGCAGCTCCAAGATGGACGGCGTGGTGGAACTGGCCGAAGACATCTTACACATGCCGGTGCGGCTGGGGTTTCCCCAGGATGTGGTGGGCTTGCCGGACGTGGTGCGCAATCCGGTCTACGCCACCGCGGTGGGCTTGCTGCTGTTCGGGAACGAAAACCGGCCGATCAGGCCAAGCCCGATATCGCGCGCGGGCCGCAAAGGGTTGTGGGCGCGGATGAAGAGTTGGTTTCAGGGGAATTTTTAGGGTGATGCGGGTGTTTTGGATCGGGGATCAATCAGGTTTGCCAATCATCAATTGGAGGAGAAGCCATTATGTTTGAGCTGATGGATGCAAAGACGGAAAACGCGGTGATCAAGGTCATCGGTGTGGGCGGCGGCGGCAGCAACGCCGTGCAACACATGCTGAGCGCCAGCGTCGAGGGGGTCGATTTCATTTGCGCCAACACCGACGCCCAAGCGCTCAAGACCTGCACGGTGCCCATCACCTTGCAGATGGGGGCCAACATCACCAAAGGCTTGGGCGCGGGGGCCAACCCCGATGTCGGCCGGCAGGCCGCCCAGGAGGATTGCGAGCGCATCCGGGAGGTGTTGCAGGGCGCCGACATGGTGTTCATCACCGCCGGGATGGGCGGTGGCACCGGGACCGGGGCCACGCCGGTGGTGGCGCAGCTCGCCAAGGAAATGGGGGTTCTGACCGTGGCAGTGGTCACCCGGCCGTTTCCGTTCGAGGGCAAGAAACGGATGGAGGTCGCCATGCGCGGCATCCGCGAACTCGGCGAAACCGTGGATTCGCTGATCACCATTCCCAACGAGAAACTGCTGACCGTGTTGGGCAAGGGCGCCAGCTTGCTGGACGCCTTCAAGGCCGCCAACGATGTGTTGCTGGGCGCCGTGCAAGGCATCGCCGAACTGATCACCCGGCCCGGCCTGATCAACGTCGATTTCGCCGACGTGCGCACCGTGATGGCGGAGATGGGCATGGCGATGATGGGGACCGGCCGGGCGGTCGGCGACGGCCGCGCCCGCGAAGCCGCCGAAGCGGCCATCGCCAGCCCGCTGCTGGAAAACGTCAATTTGTCCGGCGCCAAGGGTTTGCTGGTCAACATCACCTCGGGCATGGAT
>DPWB01000058.1:0-1986 GCA_003527885.1 Candidatus Competibacteraceae bacterium | reverse complement strand
CTGCGCGTCACCATCGTGGCGACCGGCATCGGGCAGGGCGTGCCGGCCAAACAAGCCGGGGTCAAGGAAAAGGACGCCGCGACACCGCCCTTCAAGCTGCTGCGCCAGCAGGGCGATGTCGGCGAGCCGCACTTTCGCGGCGACCGGCCCAGCGTCCGGCAGAAAGCGGTCGGCGACGGCTTGAGCGAGCGGGAGCGCGCCGACGAACTGGAATATTTGGATATCCCGGCTTTTCTGCGCCGTCAAGCGGACTGACGGGCTCGCCGGGGGTCCGAGAGCCGTCGGTCGGACGGCCGGAGTTTGGAAAGGGCTGCTGCCGCTCGTTCCGAACTCCGGGCGCGTGGAGCGCTGGCGCCCAAGATTTCTCAACTTAACAACAGTATTAGTTGCGATTGGGAAACAAAAGTTGCAGATTAGCGACGGACTGTGGTATCTTGATCGCGACGCCTGAAGGTGAGAAATGGCTACCGCCCGGTCGAAGAGCCGGTCGGTCCGGGGAAATGGGGTAGCGCATTGACGCGGCGCTCCAAGGCACCATGCTCCAGTTCAATCGACGTGTTGGGAGACCTGACATGATTAGGCAGCGAACCTTGAAAAATGCCATTCGGGCGACCGGCGTCGGCCTGCATACTGGCGATAAGGTCTATTTGACGTTGCGCCCGGCGGCGCCTGACGCCGGCATCGTGTTCCGGCGGGTCGATTTGCCGGAGCCGGTCGAAATCAAGGCCTGCCCCCAGAACGTGGGGGACACCCAGCTGTCCACGTCGCTGGTCAAGGGCAAAACGCGCATCTCCACGGTCGAACACTTGCTGTCGGCCTTTGCGGGGCTGGGTATCGATAACGCTTACGTGGACGTCAGCGCCGCCGAGGTGCCGATCATGGACGGCAGCGCCGGGCCGTTCGTCTTTTTGATCCAGTCGGCGGGCATCGAGGAGCAGCACGCGCCCAAGCGCTTCATTCGCATCAAGCGCCCGGTCATGGCCGAAGAGGGCGACAAGTGGGCCCGCTTCGATCCCTTCGACGGTTTCAAGGTGGAATTCACCATCGCCTTCGACCATCCGCTGTTCAAGGGGCGCAACCAACATGCGGCGGTGGATTTTTCGACCACCTCCTTCGTCAAGGAGGTCAGCCGGGCGCGCACCTTCGGTTTCATGCGCGACCTCGAATACCTGCGGGAGCGCCGGTTGGCCTTGGGCGGCACCCTCGACAACGCCATCGTGGTGGACGACTACCGGATACTCAACGAAGACGGGCTGCGTTACGAGGACGAATTCGTCAAGCACAAGATTCTGGACGCGATCGGCGATCTCTATTTGCTGGGCCGCAGCCTGATCGGCGCCTTCAACGGTTACAAATCCGGGCACGCCCTCAACAACCGGCTGCTGAGCACCCTGTTGGCCGACCGGAGCGCTTGGGAGGAAGTGACCTTCAGCGACGAGCGACAGGTGCCGATTTCCTACCTACAACCGGCCCAGGCGACCCGCTGAGAACGTTTTGAGTTAAAATCCATCCATTCGTCTGGACTGTCAGAGCGGCTTTCCGGCCCTCAACCGGAGAGCCGTTTTTATTTTCAGGGCCGGCTTTCAAGGCTGCGCCTCGGGCAAAAATCCCGCTGCTGAGGTATGATTTCGCCCGCTTATTCGAGTTTATTCGAGTTTATTCGAGCGACGAAGGAAAGGCTCCCGATTGATGAACATTCTGAAAACCTTGTTTGGTAGCCGTAACGACCGCGTGCTGCGCCCCATGCGCAAGGTGGCGGATCGGATCAACGCGCTGGAACCCGCCATCGCGGCGTTGAGCGACGCGCAGCTGCGCGCCAAGACCGACGAATTCAAGGGCCGGCTGGCCCAGGGTGAAAAACTTGACGCCTTGTTGCCCGAGGCCTTCGCCGTGGTGCGGGAAGCGAGCAAGCGCACCCTGGAAATGCGGCATTTCGACGTGCAGTTGATCGGCGGCATGGTGTTGCACGAGGGCAAGATCGCCGAA
>DPWB01000201.1 GCA_003527885.1 Candidatus Competibacteraceae bacterium | reverse complement strand
GATCGCTCGTCGGCAGCGTCAGATGTGTATAAGAGACAGCTATTTTCATCCTGATTTGATTGATAAAAATCACCAGCGTGTTGGAGCGCTTGATGTTGCCGGTGAGCTTGCGCAGCGCCTGGCTCATCAACCGCGCTTGCAGGCCGACATGGGAGTCGCCCATATCGCCTTCGATCTCCGCCTTGGGGGTCAGCGCCGCCACCGAGTCGATCACCAGGGTGTCGACCGCGCCGGATCGCACCAACATATCGGCGATTTCCAGGGCTTGTTCGCCGGTGTCGGGTTGCGAAATCAACAGGTCATCGACATTGACTCCCAGCTTGGCGGCATAAATCGGGTCCAAGGCGTGTTCGGCGTCGACGAAAGCCGCGCAACCGCCCTGCCGCTGGGATTCGGCGATGACTTGCAAGGCCAGCGTGGTTTTGCCGGACGACTCGGGTCCATAGATTTCGGTCACCCGTCCGCGCGGCAAACCACCGATGCCCAGCGCGATATCGAGACCCAGCGAGCCGGTCGAAACCGTCATCACATCGCGGGATATGCTGGTATCGCCCAAGCGCATCACGGCGCCCTTACCGAACTGGCGTTCGATCTGGGTCAGCGCGCCGGCCAGCGCTTTTTTCTTGTTGTCATCCATTTCGAGAGTCCTTTTGTTGGCAAGGTTGAAAAGGGGTCGGTGGGCTTGGAAACGGTTGTTTTCAGCGATTATTCCACAGAAGCAGCGGCTAACCTAGCCCCCGGACCAGCGGCGCAGAACGCGGTATTGTGAGACCGTTTCTCCCGGCAATGATTCGACCAAGGCAACCTCGCGGACCGGCCAACAAACTGGCGTGGCGGGCGGGCCGGCCGGCGCGGGTCCGGGAAATTTGCGGGCGAGCGTAACGTGAGCCCGAAAAGCGCGCCGCTCGGGCGTAAAGCCACAGCCGCGCAGCGGCCGGCTCAAGTCCGCCACCAACCCGTAAAGTTCTGGCGGGGTTTGGCTGGAGCCCAGCCACAGAATGCGCGGGCGCGGCCAGTAGCCGTAGCGATCCAACCTCAATTCCAGCACCGGTATCCGCACGTCCGCGAGCGCATCTTCGTAAGCCACATGGCGAGCGGCGTCGGTAGCCCCCAGAAACACCAGCGTCAAATGCAGGTTGGCGTCGCGCACCCGGCGGCGACCGGCGACCTCGGCCGCCAGCTCGGCGATGCGCCGGCGCACGGCGTCCTCCGGCCACAACGCCAGAAACAGTCGCCGGGTTTCAGGAGGGTCGGGAAAAGACATCCAATATCCCTTGCAGCGCGACGGCGACGGTTTGCCGGCGCACGGCGTCGCGATCCCCGGAGAAGTGGCGGCGCTCGATCCGGGGTGGCGAACCATCGGCTGAGGCCCATGCCAGATAAACGGTGCCGACCGGCTTGTCGGGCGTGCCGCCGTCGGGACCGGCGATGCCGCTGACCGCGACGGCGACAGTGGCCAGACTACGTTGCAGGGCGCCGACCGCCATTTCAGCGACCGTTTCGGCGCTGACCGCGCCGTGCCGGGCCAGCGTGGACTCCCGCACACCCAGCAAGTCGATCTTGGCGGCGTTGCTGTAGCTGACGAAACCCCGGTCAAACCAGCCGGAACTGCCGGGAACATCGGTAATCACCTTGGCGATCCAGCCGCCGGTACAGGATTCGGCGGTGGCCAATCGGGCGTTGCGGCCCTGCAAGGTCTGGCCGGCTTGCGCGGCCAATGCGTGCAGTGGCGAGCCGGTCATTTCAGCCAACCTTTTTTGCGGAAGTACCAAAAAGGCGCAGCTACCGAGGCCGCCATCAGGCCGAGCGCGAAGGGATAACCGAACGGCCATTTGAGTTCGGGCATGAAGTCGAAATTCATGCCGTAAATGCTGGCGATCAGGGTCGGTGGCAGCAGGGCGACCGAGGCCACCGAGAAAATCTTGATGATCTTGTTCTGGTTGATGTTGATGAAACCGACCGTGGCGTCCATCAGGAAGTTGATCTTTTCGAACAGGAAGGAGGTATGGCCGTCCAGCGATTCGATGTCGCGCAGAATCTGGCGGGATTCCTCGATCTGCTCGTTAGAAAGCAGCCGTCGCCGCATCAAAAAGGAAATCGCGCGGCGGGTGTCCATCAAATTGCGGCGGATGCGGCCGTTCAGATCTTCTTCGCGGGCGATGCCGGCCAATACCTCGGCGGCGGCTTCATCGGTCAAGTGGGCGGTCAGCACCCGGTTGCCGATCTCTTCCAAATGAGCGTAAATCCCTTCCAAGGCATCGGCGGAATACTCGGCGTCAGTGGCGTACAGGTCGAGCAGCACATCCCGGCAGTTTTCGAGATAGCCGGGCTGGTGGCGGGCGCGCAGGCGCAATAGCCGGAAGACCGCCAAATCTTCCTCGTGCAGGCTGAACAGGATGTCTGGTCTGAGCACGAAGGCGACCGGCACGTTGCGGGATTCATCGGCCTTGTCGAGCAAAAAATCGGAGCGGATTTGCAAGGAACCGTTCGCATCCTCAAAACAGCGGGCGCTGGCTTCGATGTCGCCGAAATCGTCCTCGTCCGGCAATGTCAGCTTGAACAGCTCTTTGACCAGCAACCGCTCGTCATCGGTCGGCGCGTA
>DPWB01000002.1 GCA_003527885.1 Candidatus Competibacteraceae bacterium | reverse complement strand
CTGTGTTCACTCACGTTGTTTTTTTTTTTTCAAGCAGAAGACGGCATACGAGATCTAGTACGGTCTCGTGGGCTCGTCGCTTTGCTTGGGGACCAGAATCCGGACTTCCACGCCGCGCGAGGCGGCCGTAACCAAGGCCATCATCAAGGCTTCGTTCGGGACGAAATAAGGGGTCGTCAGCAAGAGTTGTCGCCGTGCGCCGGCGATGGCGGCAAAGAAAAACTTGGCGATGGCGTAACGGTTGGTATCGGGGCCGGATTCGACGACTTGCAGCCAGCGCCGGGTCGGCGGCTCGGTAAATTCCGGGAAGAACGCCGGTTCGAGCGGCGTTTTTTCGGTGGCGAAATACCAGTCTTCCAGGAAGATGAACTGCAAGCGGTGCACCGGCTCGCCATCGATGCGCAAGTGGGTGTCGCGCCAAGCGTCTTGGCTGCCACTGAAGCTGCTGTGGCTGTCGCTGATGTTGATGCCGCCGATGAAGCCGATCCGGCCGTCGATCACGACAACCTTGCGATGGGTGCGGAAATTGATGTGGTTGGGCCCGAGCCGGGGCAAGCGGATCGGGTTGAACCAGGCGGTCGAACCGCCGGCCTCTTCCAAGGGCCTCAGGAAACTGCGCTTGACGCTGTTCGACCCGATGGCGTCCAGCAGCAGGCGCACCTGCACTCCGGCGCGAGCCTTCTCGATCAGCAAATCGCGCAGTCGGGTTCCGATCCCGTCCGGCTGCCAGATGTAGTATTCCAGGTGAACGTGGTGGGTGGCTGCCCCGATGTCGGCCTCGATGGCCTCAAAACAGCCATCGCCGGTCTCCAGCAAGCGGATGTCGCGGGCCGCGACGGGTACGCCCTGTCCGGAATGTTCCATCAAAGTGGCGAGCTGCTGCTCGAAGTCCGCGGCGGGGAAGCCGGGCGGCAGCGCATGGTCCTGACGCAGGTGATCGTGAGCGGATTGGACCAGGCGGTTGCGGGCGCGACTGTAGCGCAGTCGCCGCCGCCGCAGCCGCCGCGGCCCGAACAGAAAGTAAATGACGGCGCCGATGTAGGGCAGAAACAGCAGCGCCAACAGCCAGGCCAGCGTCGCTGCGGGCGGGCGGCGCTCCAGGATCAATCCCACGCCGACCATGACCAGCCACAACAGCCAAGCCAACGATAAAACGGTTGTCAGGGTCAGGGATTCCGGCACCATTTCAAAGTTGCTCCGAAGCGAATTCCGCCAGCCGCGACCGTTCGCCGCGCCGCAGGGTGACATGCCCGCCGTGCGGCCAATCCTTGAAGCGGTCCACCACGTAGGTCAGGCCGGAGGTGGTTTCGGACAAATAAGGCGTGTCGATCTGAGCGATGTTGCCCAGGCAGATCACCTTGGTGCCGGGGCCGGCGCGGGTGATCAGGGTCTTCATCTGTTTGGCAGTCAAATTCTGCGCTTCGTCGATAATCAGATACTTGTTTTGAAAGGTCCGACCGCGCATGAAGTTCAAGGAGCGAATCTTGATCTTGTTGCTCAACAAATCGGCGGTGGCGGCGCGGCCCCACTCGCTACCATCCTGCGGGGCGAGAACTTCCAGGTTGTCCATCAGCGCCCCCATCCAGGGCGTCATCTTTTCCTCCTCGGTGCCGGGCAGAAAACCGATATCCTCGCCGACGGGAACCGTGACGCGGGTCATGATGATTTCCCGGTAGCGTTTGCTGTCCAAGGTTTGCGCCAGCCCGGCCGCCAGCGCCAGCAGGGTCTTGCCGGTGCCGGCGGCACCGAGCAGGGACACGAAATCGATTTCGGGGTCCAGCAGCAGGTTGAGCGCGAAGTTTTGTTCGCGGTTGCGGGCGACGATGCCCCAAACCGCGTGGTTGGGCGTGGTGTAATCCTTGAGGATTTCGATGATCGCTTCCGTGCCGCGCAATTGGCGCACGGTGAACGCGGCCGGCGCGTCGGTCTGAAACAAACCCTGGTTGGGATGCCAGCTCGCGACTTCCGGGCCGCGAACCCGATAGTAGGTGCGACCGCTGTCTTTCCAGGAATCCAGTTCCTTGCCGTGGGTTTCCCAGAAGTTGGCCGGCAAGTCCCGCGCGCCGCTGTAAAGCAGATTGACGTCATCGAGCGTTTGGTCGTTGTAGTAGTCTTCGGCGTGCAAGCCCAGGATGGCGGCTTTGATCCGCAGATTGATGTCCTTGGACACCAGGGTGACGCGGCTGCCGGGGTTCTCTTGGCGCAAGCTCAGCGCCATTCCGAGAATGTCGTGGTCGGGGGTGTTGCCCGGCAGCAGGTCGGCCGGGACGCTCAGCCGGAGCGGGCGCGTCTGAAAAAACAGCCGTCCGCCGGCCGATTCTTCCCGCTGGCCGGCCGGGGCCGGCAGCGGCAAACCCAGGTCGATTTGTTCCTTGCTGGCCCCGGCGACCAGATCGTCCAGAAACCGACTGACTTGGCGGACGTTGCGGGCGACTTCCGAGACACCCTTCTTGGCGTGATCCAATTCCTCCAAGACCATCATCGGCAGGTGGATGTCGTGTTCCTGGAAGCGGAACAAGGCGGTGGGGTCGTGCATGAGAACGTTGGTGTCGAGCACGAAGAGCCGGCGCTCGGCCGCCGGGTTCAATTGCAAAGACTCAGAGGCAGGTTCGGGCATGGCGGGGAGTGGGGCCGGTGCGGCGCGAAAGTTGAGAAGAAAGGTTGGCAAGAGGATCGGCAGGAAGGTGCGAGTGTCCGGGCGGCGCTGCCAGCATGGGGTGTTTGCCGTTACGGGTTTGGTGGCGAGAGCGGCTTCAAGCGACCGGAGGCAGGCTCTCGAGCGCGGCCAGCACGGCTCGGGCGTGGCCGTCGACTTTCACCTTGCGCCATTCGCGGCGCAGCACGCCGGCGCGGTCGATCAAAAAGGTGCTGCGCTCGACGCCCAACCCCTCCTTGCCGTAATGCTTTTTCAGTTTGATGACATCGAACAGCGCGCACAGCGCTCCGTCGGAATCCGCAATCAAGTGAAAGGGAAAGCCGTATTTGGCGCGAAAATTGTCATGGCTGCGCACGCTGTCGCGCGAGACGCCGAACACGACGGCGTCCAGCGCGGTGAAGCGATCGTATAAATCCCGAAATTGCTGGCCTTCGAGCGTGCAGCCGGGAGTATTGTCCTTGGGGTAGCAATACAGCACCACCGGCCGGCCACGCCATTCGGACAGCTTTACGGTCAGGCCGCCGGTGGCGGCGGCGCTAAAATCGGGTACCGGTTGGTCCAGGGTAACGCTCATGCCCGTTTCATCCCTTGATCGGTTCCAGCACCGCATCCAGGTTCAAATCGTCGCAAAAATCCAGAAACTCCTCGCGCAGCATGGCGATATGCGTGCTGGCGGGAATGCCGATGGCCAGGTTGACCGAAAACATCGGCGTACCGGTATGCGGCGCGCTGTAGCTGCGGGTGACCATGTCCTCGATGTTGATCGAGCGGCTGGCGAAAAAGCTGGCCAGATGATGGACGATCCCCGGTTGGTTGACCGCCACGACCTCCACCGCGTAGGGCAACACGTCGCCCGCCGGCGTGCGGCTTTCGGTGCGTTTGGTCAGGATGATCATGTTCAACGCCTGTTCCAGCCGCTTGAACTGCATTTCCAGTTTGGTCAGGGTGTTCCAGTTGCCTTGCACCAGCAGCAGGATGCCGAACTCGCGGCCCAGCACCGTCATGCGGCTATCCATGATGTTGCAATCGCACTCCAGAATCGCGCGGGACAGCTCGTTGACGAGGCCGGGACGATCTTCACCCAAGGCGGAAACGACGAGATTGTTTTTCACGGATGAAGCTTCCCACAGGCAAATAAATAAATTTTATCCGTTTCAGTGTACAGGCAACGCGTCGGGGTGGAAACCGCCGCCGCCCTCCGGGCCGGCGGCGGACGCTTGTCAAGCCCCTCCGGTATCCGTACCATGCCGCGATGACCCGCTAGAGTGGAGAAGGTAACGTTATGTTTCGGGGCAGTATGGTAGCGATCGTCACGCCGATGCAGCCGGATGGCGCGGTGGATTACCAGGCGTTGGCGCAGTTGGTGGAGTTCCACCTCGAAAACGGTACCGACGCCATCGTCGCCGTCGGCACCACCGGTGAATCGGCGACGCTGGATTTCGAGGAACACGCCCATTTCGTGCGCCGCACCGTGGAATTGGTCCGGCGGCGCGTTCCGGTGATCGCCGGCACCGGGGCCAACTCGACCAGCGAGGCGCTGCACCTGACCCGGCGGGCGATGGAGGCCGGCGCCGATGCCTGTTTGCTGGTCACGCCTTATTACAACAAGCCCACGCAAGAAGGTCTGTACCGCCATTACAAGCTGATCGCGGACAGCGTGGCGATCCCGCAGATTCTCTACAACGTTCCCGGCCGCACCGCCTGCGACATGAAGCCGGAGACGGTCGAGCGCTTGGCCGATATCCCCAACATCGTCGGGATCAAGGAAGCCAGCACCCTCGACCGCATCCGGGACTTGGTGCGACGCTGCGGGGACCGGCTGGACGTGTTCAGCGGCGATGACGGCATCGCCGCCGAGGCGATGCTGGCCGGCGCCAAGGGCGTGATTTCGGTCACCGCCAACGTCGCGCCGCGCGCCATGTACGATCTGAGCGCCGCCGCTTTGGCCGGTGATCGCGTCCGGGTCGAAGCCATCGATAGCCGGCTGAACGAACTGCACAAGGCGCTGTTTCTCGAATCCAATCCGATCCCGGTGAAATGGGCGGTCAACCAATTGGGGCTGATCCCTTCAGGTATCCGTCTGCCGCTGACGCCGCTGGCGGAGTCATTCCAGCCGGCGGTGCGGGCGGCGATGCAACAGGCTGGAGTCCTCTGACAACATTATGGCTAAGCGGTTTTCTCTACTCTTGTGGCGCGCCGCGATCCCGGTCGCCGCCGTGATGGCGCTCGTCGCCTGCTCCACCAATCTGGATACGCTGTTGCCGGATCGGCGGCCCGACTACCGTCGCAGCACGCTGTCGCAGCCGCTGGAAGTCCCACCGGATCTGACCGCATCCACCATCGACGATACGCTGGTGATCCCGGAACTCAATCCGGCCGGTTCGGCCTCGCTGTCGGCGTATGCCAACGAGCGCGGGGGCGCGCGACCGCAACGAGCCCAAAAGGCCGAAGCGGTGCTGCCCGCGCAGCCGGGCATTACGCTGGAACAGGCGGGCAACCAGCGCTGGCTGGTGGTGGCGGCCCCGGCCGATCAGGTGTGGCCCAAGGTGCGGGAGTTCTGGACCAGCAACGGCTTCGCGCTGAAGCGCGACGACCCCACCATCGGGATCATGGAGACCGATTGGGTGGAAAATCGCGCCGACATCCCGCAGGATGGCATTCGCGCCGTGTTGAAGCGGTATCTGGACATCCTCTATTCGGCGCCCACCCGCGACCGGTTTCGGACCCGGCTGGAGCGGGCCGCCGACGGCGGCGCGACCGAGGTGTATTTGAGCCATTCGGGCGTCGAGGAAGTGGCGGTCGGTGGCGCCAGCGCCAGCGCGACCAATACCTATGCTTGGCAGCGGCGGCCCTCCGACCCGGAACTGGAGGCCGAAATGCTCAAGCGGTTGTCGGCTTATCTGGGGGCGTCGGAGAAGCGCGCCGAGACCCGGCAGGCCCGGACCGGTGCGGCGTCCGGCCCGCGCGTCCGGCTGAGCGAACAGGGCGGTGAGACTCAGTTGATCGTCGGCGAGGACTACTCGCGCGCTTGGCGGCTGGTCGGGCTGGCGCTGGACAGCAGCAATTACGCCGTGGAGGAGCAAAATCGCGGTCAGGGCCTGTACGTGGTCGAATATCGCGACCCCGAACTGGAAAACCGCAAGCCAGGCGATGAGGGTTGGCTGTCCAAGCTGGCGTTTTGGCGGAGCAAAGCCAATGCGCCCCCGGCCGGCACCCGCTATCGGGTGCGGCTGGCCGGCCAGGGCGGGCAAACCGTGGTGGTGGTGCGCGACAGCGGCGATCAACCCGACAGTTCGGCGGGCGCGCGGCAGGTTTTGGACGCTTTGCAACGAACCATCAAATCTGTCTCTTATACACATCTCCGAGCCCACGAGACCGTACTAGATCTCGTATGCCGTCTTCTGCTTGAAAAAAAAATACAGCTCGCAGAAACACGGAA
>DPWB01000125.1 GCA_003527885.1 Candidatus Competibacteraceae bacterium | reverse complement strand
GCTTCGACCACCCGCTTGGCCCAGGCCACTTCTTCCGGTTTCGGGCTGAACACCCGTTTGGCGATGGCGATCTGGTTGGGGTGTAGGGTCCAGGTGCCGACGCAACCCATCAGATAGGCGTTGCGGAACTGGTCCTCACAGGCGGTCAGGTCGGCGATGTCGCCGAACGGGCCGTAGAAGGCCAGCGCGCCGACGCTGGCGCAGGCGTCAACCATCTTGCCGATGGTGTAGTGCCACAAGTCCTGCTGGGCGGTGGGGCGCGGCGCATCGGGGTTCTTCGGGTCGGGATCGGTGCGCACCAGATAATCGGGATGGCCGCCGCCGACGCGGGTGGTCTTCATCCGTCTGGACGCGGCGAGGTCGGCCGGGCCGAGGCTCATACCCTGCATTCGGGGGCTGGCGTTGGCGATGTCATCCACGTTGGCCACGCCGAGCGCGGTTTCCAGAATCGCGTGCAGCATCAGCGGTTTTTTCACGCCGTACTTGGCTTCCAACTGGGCCAACAGTTGATCGGCGAAGTAGATGTCCCACGGTCCCTGCACCTTGGGCAGCATGATCACATCCAGCTTGTTGCCGATTTCGCCGACCAGCCGGACCAGATCATCCAGAAACCACGGGCTGTCGAGGCTGTTGACCCGCGTCCACAATTGGGTATCGCCGAAATCCACGCTCTTGCCGATTTTGACCAGGCCTTCGCGGGCGGCTTCCTTGCGGTCGATCGGCACCGCATCTTCTAGGTTGCCGAGCATGATGTCCACGTTCTTGGCGATGTCGGGCACCTTGACCGCCATCTTCTCGTTGCTCGGATCGAAAAAGTGGATCATCCGCGAGGGCCGCACCGGGATTTCACGGAGCGGTTCGGGAGCGCCGACAACCTTGGCTTTGAAGAAGTCGCGGGGACTGCGCAACATGATTGTATCCTCCCATGTCAGTGATTTAATGCCCTTCGAACTTGCGGATCAGTTTTTGCGCGGCGACGGTTGGGGGCAAGTGGCCTTTCAGAACCCCATCCTCCACTTCGGCGCGGATGCCGCCAACGCCAGCGTGGTTGAAGAAACTGGCGCGCAAATGTTCCTCGACCATGGAGTATACCCAATCCAGGGTTTGCCGTTGCCGCCGCTTGTCGAACGCGCCGCTTTCGGTGACCTGTTGGCGGAACTCGCTGATCACTTTCCAGATGGCGTCGATGCCTTCGCCGGTCAGCGCCGAGCAGGTATAGGCTTTGGTGTACCAGCCTTCGGTGGCGGGGGCGAGGTAATGCAGGGCGCGGTTGTAGTCGGCGCGGGCGGCGTTGGCCTTGATCTTGTTGTCGCCGTCGGCCTTGTTGACCAGCAGCGCATCGGCCAGCTCCATGATGCCTTTCTTGATGCCCTGCAACTCGTCGCCCGCTCCGGCGATCATCAACAGCAGGAAGAAATCGACCATCGACCGGACCGTGGTTTCGCTTTGACCGACGCCGACCGTTTCCACCAGAATCACGTCGAAGCCGGCCGCCTCGCAGACCAGGATGGTTTCCCGGCTTTTGCGGGTCACGCCGCCCAAGGTGCCGCTGGACGGCGAGGGGCGGATGAAGGCCCGCAGATCGCGCGACAACAGTTCCATGCGGGTCTTGTCGCCGAGGATGCTGCCGCGGGTGACCGTGCTGCTGGGATCGACCGCCAGCACCGCGACCTTGTGGCCCTGTTCGCACAGGTGTAGGCCGAGCGCCTCGATGAAAGTGCTCTTGCCCGCGCCGGGTACGCCGGTGATGCCGACCCGGATCGATTTGCCGGTGTGGGGCAGCAGTTGCCGCAGCACGTTCTGACCCATCTCGAAGTGGCTGTGGGCGTTGCTTTCCACCAGGGTGATGGCTTGGCCCAGCACGTTGCGGTCGCCCGCTAACACCCCCGCGACATATTCATCCACCGTCAGCCGGCGGCGGCGCGGGGTGTGCGGGCGCGGTACGGCCACGCTGGCCTGACCGGGAATGCCGTCGTGGCCGCCTTCGACGCCATCCATGACCGAGGTAGTGAATTCCTTGCCGGCGTTTTCGGGAACCCAGTCGGGTTTGTGATGTTTTTTGGTCATGATCTTGGAAAAATCTTGAGGGTAGCAACCCGTTCAAAACAGCGAGGGCTTAGAGTCATCTGGGCAAAAACCTAATCCAGCCGCGCCCGCTTTACGCCGAATAGCTTGTTGCCGGTTTGATGTTCATACATGAATTTTTTTTACCGTCCGTAACTCGAACATGGTTTTCCTCCCTTTGGGGGTCAGGGACCACACTAAGTCTGTTCCACCACCAGTGGCTTCTAGGGGGGTTATTTCGACTAAACCATAGGCCTGTAACTGTATGGCTATCGTTTTGAATTCTTGATCGTTGATTGCTCTGGCATGGCCACCAGCATCCAGGGAGTCGGCCAATTCGTCGGCAAGCCACTGTTTTACTTTTGAACTCTGTGGGCGTTCTTCAAGGTAGGGGGCGATCAGCGCAAATATGCGCGCCCAGCTGACGATCATTCCCCAGGCGCGATCATAAGGTGTTTTATCGCTTCCCACGCGAACCCGCGTCGTGCCGTGGATGGTGAATGTATCATCGAAGTCGGCGAGATCGATAGCCGAAAACTGTAGTGCTGATTTTAGGTGAGTGAGTTCGGCTTGGTAAGCGTCATTTTGTTTTCTGAGATGGATCAACTCGTTGAGGATATCTTCGTTACTCGTGCGATTGGATCTCGTCCAGCCGATCGCCGGGTAGGTTTGTATGGTTTTTAAAACACGCAAGGCGATCAGACCCGGTAGCTCATCAGATTCCTTCCAGGATTTCACTGAACGGCCATCGCTGATCTTCGTCCGAAATGCTTTCAATTTTTCTCCGAGCGCCGGATCGATATCCGGTTGCGCGGTGAGTGCTTCACCGGGATTTTCATGAGCGAGAGCGATCACTTTTAGCCCGCTGGCGACAGCGTAATCAAATTCTTTTTGGGCACAACCGATGCTTTCTTCACTGACTGCTTCAGACGGGCCGCCTATTAGCAGCAAATAATAATCGCAATCACCGATCATTCTTTTGGTGAAGCTCCATTGTTCTTCATCTTGGAGCGGAGAAAACTCCACCCCAGCCGGGATGCAATTCAGTTCCATGAGGGTTTGGATGGCTTGCCGTCGCTCTTTCCTCAGACCGACATGGGTTGAGCTAACGAAAATCTGATATCGTTTATCCATAATAGCCCGATGCTAAACATCCAAAGTCTTTTATCGTCCGTGACGGAATAAGGTATCAATTAGTGGGTTGCCGCGTATAACCTTCGCAGCGAAGGAGCGGATAGCGCGATCCGGGGAAGCGCGGGCAATTAAAGGCACGCCACCATCATCCGAACGCTGTGTGTGATGGCCCTCGCCCTACGGTGGGGGAGGGCCATTGACTCCTCACATTAGCTTCACGCCGCCAGGCGCTCGTTCAACTCCACCAGCACCTTCTGCGCGGCGACCGGAATCACCGTGCCGGGGCCGAAGATGGCGGCCGCGCCGTTAGCCTTGAGGTACTCGTAGTCTTGGGCGGGAATGACGCCGCCGATGACCACCATGATGTC
>DPWB01000247.1:475-4527 GCA_003527885.1 Candidatus Competibacteraceae bacterium | reverse complement strand
GTTGGTCATCGGCGAGCCGGTGCGCTTTCGCTTTTTCGGTTCATCGGTGCGGCGGACTGATCAAGTGGGCGCGGCGCTGGAGCAGTGGGCGCCGGAGGAAATCGAGGAACTGGAGGAAATCGAGGCAACCTTGCCCGCCGAAGGCCGCCAAGTGGGCGATGTGGTGCCGGTACGGCTGCGCGCTGCGGTCACCGAGGTCGGCACACTGCGGCTGGAAGCGGTGCCACGCGACGGTTCTGAAGGCTGGAAGGTCGAATTTGATGTGCGCGGGGAGAGTTGAAGCCATCATGATCCACTGGCTATCTGCCGGAGCGGTTTATGTACATCCCCAAGCATTTTGATGAACCGAAAGTCGAGAGATTGCACGAGTTAATGCGGGATCAACCCTTGGCTACTCTAGTCACTTTTTCGTCACATGGACTTAATGCCGACCACCTACCCTTGCACCTTACGGAAACATCGAATTCCCTTGGCACACTACGTGGCCATGTTGCCCGTGCCAACCCGCTCCGTAGTCATTTGGGTGAACATGCTGAGGTTCTGGCGATCTTTCGGGGTTCGGACGCCTATATCACGCCGTCGTGGTACGCGACTAAGGCCGAAACCGGAAAGGTTGTGCCGACTTGGAACTATGTCGTTGCCCATGCCTATGGGACGTTGCGATTTCTTGATGATGCTGCGTGGTTACGCGCTCACCTCGAAGCTCTGGTCACCCATAATGAAGCTGCATTCGATAAACCGTGGCAGCTATCGGATGCCCCACATGACTTTATCGAGAAGCTCATCGGAGCGGTGGTCGGCATTGAAATCACTATCACTCGATTATTGGGTAAGTGGAAAGTCAGCCAGAATCAGCCTTCAGAGAACAAAATGGGTGTTATTAACGGTCTTCGGGAGAGCGGGACCGCAAAAGCTTTAGACATGGCCGATTTGATCGAGAGGGCTAATTGATGGGTTTATGCATCGATTCGGGATCTTGGCAAGGCACTATGATTGCCCCTTCCCCCAAGGATTGACCCATCGCCCACCAACGCACCCCCCGTTACCTCGTTGGCATTGACCTTGGCACCACCCATACGGTGGTGGCCTACGCCGACCTGAAAGCCGCCGGCGCGGCGATCCGACTCTTTCCCATCCAGCAACTGATCGCGCCCGGCGCGGTGGCGGCACGACCGCTACTGCCCTCGGTGCGCTATCACCCAACCGATGGGGAACTGGCGGCGGCGGATGTGCGGCTACCGTGGGATTTCATCGACCCCGGCGCGGTCCCGGATGTGGTGTTGGGGGAACTGGCGCGTGAGCGGGGTTCGCGCACGCCAGGCCGGTTAGTGGCCAGTGCCAAGAGTTGGCTATCCCATGCCGGGGTGGACCGCATGGCGCCGATCTTGCCTTGGGGCGCGGCGGAGGGTGTAGCGCGGGTATCGCCGGTCATGGCGACCGCCAGTTATCTCGCGCATCTCGCCGCTGCCTGGAATCACCACTTCCCCCGTTATCCGCTGGCGCAACAAGATGTGGTGCTGACTGTACCGGCGTCGTTCGATGAAGGGGCGCGGGTGCTAACGATTGGCGCGGCGCGACTGGCTGGATTGCCGCAATTGCGGTTGCTAGAGGAACCACAGGCGGCGTGCTACGACTGGCTGTACCGACATCGCGCCGAGGTAGCGACCGATCTCAGCGACGCCCGACTCTTGCTGGTCTGCGATGTGGGCGGCGGCACCACCGACCTGACGCTGATCCAGATCGAATCGGGCGAGGCCGAGCCACGTTTGACCCGGATCGGCGTGGGTGAGCATTTGATGCTGGGCGGCGACAACATGGATTTGACGCTGGCACGCACGGTCGAAGCGCGGCTGGGTGGCGCGCGACTGAATGCCGGGGAATTGTCGCAACTGTTGCAACAATGCCGCAACGCCAAGGAGCGATTGCTGGCGGCAGATGCTCCAGCACAAGTGGCGGTGACGGTGCTGGGCGGTGGTGCCCGACTGATTGGCGGTGCGCGGTCGGCCGAATTGAGCCGCGATGAGGCGCGAAGTTTGCTGGTGGACGGGTTTATGCCGTTGGTCCAGCCGACGGAGCGGCCGCAGGGACGGCGCGCGGCAGTCGTCGAATTCGGTTTGCCCTATGCCGCTGATCCGGCCATCAGCCGCCACCTGGCGGCGTTTTTTAGCCAGCACACCGACGTTGTTCAGCAGGCGTTGGGCGAGACTGCGGCCGACCGCGCCGCGATTCCAGACGCTATCTTACTCAACGGCGGCGTTTTTCATGGCTCAGTGCTGGCGGATCGCTTGCTGGAACTGCTGTCGGATTGGCGCGGCGCACCTTTGCAGCGCCTGGATAATCCCGAACCCGATCTGGCGGTAGCGCGCGGCGCGGTTGCCTACGGGCTGGCCCGGCGCGGTCAGGGGGTACGGATCGGCGGCGGTTCGGCGCGCAGCTATTTCCTGCTGATCGATGCCGACCGCGACCGCAAGCAAGGCGTTTGTCTATTGCCGCGCGGCGCGGAGGAGGGCAAACCGATCCGGTTGGAGCGCACATTCTCCTTGCGTCTTGGCGCCCCTGTGCAGTTTCACTTGCTGTCCTCGACGAGTGATAAGGTCTATCAGCCAGGTGAGGTGGTGACATTGGTGGCGGAGGTTTTTACCCCATTGCCGCCCATCGCCACGGTCATCGACAGCGAGACGACCGGGGAAGTCCCGGTGCAACTGGTCACGCAATTGACCGAAGTCGGCACGCTGGATGTGGAATGCGTGGCGGTCGATGAACCGGCGCGGCGCTGGCAATTGGCCTTCCAGTTGCGCGGCAGCGATACGGCGACGCTGGCCCGCCTGCATCCGCGTTTTTCGGAGGCGGCGGCGCGATTGGAACGCTTCTATGGTGCGCGCGCGCCCGATGTGGAACAGAAAGAAATCAAGGGGCTGCGAGCTGAGTTGGAGCGGTTGCTCGGCAAGCGTGAAAGCTGGGAAACCCCATTGCTGCGCGAGCTGTTCAGCGTGCTATGGGCGGGTGCGCGACGGCGGCGGCGGTCGGCGGAGCATGAACGGTTATGGTTTAGCCTCACCGGCTATTGCCTGCGGCCGGGTTTTGGTTATCCGCTGGACGATTGGCGAGTCGGGCAATTGTGGGCGCTCTACGAACAGGGTGTGCAATATGGTCAGGATGCCCAGAATCGCTCGGAATGGTGGACCCTGTGGCGGCGGGTGGCCGGTGGTTTGGATCGAATTGCGCAGTGGCGTCTGAGTGATGATCTGATGGCGGAACTGCGGCCGCTGACTGGCAAGGCGGCAAAAGATAAAACGCCGGGCATCGACGATATGGCGCGGCTGGCCGGGGTGCTGGAGCGGTTATCGACGCCGCGAAAAATTAAACTTGGCCAGCTTTTACTGGAGCGACTGGCGCGCAAAGGCGAATCGCCGCAGCTTTGGTGGGCAGTCGGTCGGCTGGGGACGCGGGTTCCCGCTTACGGCAGCGCCCATGATGTCGTGCCGGCGGCGACGGCGGCGGCCTGGGTAGAACAGGTGCTGGCGCTGGATTGGCGCGCAATCGCACCCGCGCCGTTTGCGGCGGCTTTGCTGGCGCGACTCAGTGGCGACCGCGAGCGCGATTTGGATGAAGCCTTGCGGGCGCAGGTCAGCCAACGGCTACGCGCCGCCAAAGCCCCGGCCTCTTGGCTGCGAATGGTTGAGGACGTCGTGGAGTTAGACGAGGCCGATGCAGGCCGGGTGTTCGGTGAAACCCTGCCGCCGGGGTTGCGGCTGGTGGGCTGAACCATCTACTTTCCCGAACTGTATTTCAGCGTTGGGGCGGCGATTGGCTGTTGGGAGTTGTTATCCACTCTTGCGGCGCGACCCGCCAACCGATCCATATATAGGTAAATCACCGGCGTCAGGTACAACGTCAGCAATTGCGACACCACCAGACCGCCGACCACCGCCAATCCCAACGGTTGCCGCACCTCCGCGCCCGCGCCCAAGCCCAGCGCAATGGGTAGAGTGCCGACCAGCGCCGCCATAGTGGTCATCATGATCGGCCGAAAGCGAATCAGGCACGCTTGA
>DPWB01000247.1:0-163 GCA_003527885.1 Candidatus Competibacteraceae bacterium | reverse complement strand
GTCGATCATCATGATGGCGTTTTTCTTGACGATGCCGACCAGCATGATGATGCCGACGAAGGCGTACAAGCTGAGATCGATCTTGAACAGCAGCAAGGTCAGTAACGCCCCCAATCCCGCCGAGGGCAGACCCGACAGAATGGTCAGCGGGTGGATGAAGCTC
>DPWB01000368.1:12935-14418 GCA_003527885.1 Candidatus Competibacteraceae bacterium | reverse complement strand
GGCAATCGCTGCCCTATGCTGACCTGTCCCAGTCAAGCGATCATCCGGGGCGACAGCAGCGTGCCGGCCATCAGCGCCGCCTCGATTCTGGCCAAGGTCGCGCGGGATGCGGCAATGCGCGAATTGCACGACCGTTACCCCCAATACGATTTCGCCCGCCACAAAGGTTATCCGACTGTAGCGCATATCGCGGCCTTGCGCCGTCACGGCCCCTGTCCCGAACATCGCCGTTTTTTCGCGCCCGTCGCGGCTTGGTGGCAAACGGCTTTTGAGGTTTCGCCATGACCGCGCCCTTCGTCCACTTGCGCTTGCACACCGAATATTCGCTGGTCGATGGACTGATCCGAATCAAAAAACTGGTCAAAGAGGTGGCTGCCGCCGATATGCCGGCCGTCGCGGTGACCGACATGAGCAATCTGTTCGCGCTGATTAAATTCTACAAGGCGGCGCTCGGCGCGGGCGTCAAGCCCATCGTCGGGGTGGAGGCGTGGGTAGGGCGGAATAACGAGCCCTTTCGTCTGGTTTTGCTCTGTCAAAATTTGAGCGGCTATCGCCATCTGACTCGACTGGTGAGCCGCAGCTTTCTCGAAGGCCAGCAGCGCGGCGTACCGGTGATCGACTACGCTTGGCTGGAGGGCAATACCGAGGGCTTGATTGCGCTGTCCGGCGGTCGTGACGGCGAGCTGGGCCAAGCGTTGCTCAACGGCCGGCGCGAACAGGCGGAACGCGATCTGGCCGATTGGCGGCGGCTGTTTCCCGACCGCTTCTATCTGGAAGTGCAGCGCACCGGCCGATCGCGGGAAGCGGAGTATCTGGAAGCGGTATTGGATTTGGCGGTGGCGACCGGTACGCCGGTGGTGGCGACCAACGACGTGTGTTTTCTCCAGCGCGATGATTTCGAGGCGCACGAGGCGCGGGTATGCGTATACGAGGGTGCGACCGTGGACGATCCGCGCCGGCCGCGCCGCTACAGCGAGCAGCAGTATTTGCGCACCCCGGCGGAAATGGCGGAACTGTTCGCCGATTTGCCGGAAGCGCTGGAAAACAGCGTCGAAATCGCCCGCCGCTGCAACCTGCGGCTGGAGCTGGGCAAGAACGTGCTGCCGGATTTTCCGGTGCCGGCCGGCATGACCGCCGACGCTTACTTCTCCACCCAGGCCCGCGCCGGTCTGGAGCAACGCCTGCGGCGGTTGCTCGATCCCGCCACACCCGATTTCGCCGAACGCCGCCAGCCCTACGACGAACGGCTGGAGGAAGAGCTCGGCGTCATCATCCAGATGGGCTTCCCCGGCTATTTTCTGATCGTCGCCGATTTCATCCGCTGGGCGCGCGACAACGGGGTGCCGGTCGGGCCGGGGCGCGGTTCCGGCGCGGGTTCGCTGGTGGCCTACGCGCTCGGCATCACCGACCTGGACCCGCTGGCGTACGATCTCTTGTTCGAGCGTTTTCTCAATCCCGAACGGGTGTCGATGCCCGACTTCGA
>DPWB01000368.1:5500-12651 GCA_003527885.1 Candidatus Competibacteraceae bacterium | reverse complement strand
GATGCCCGACTTCGACATCGACTTTTGCATGGAGGGCCGGGATCGGGTGATCGATTACGTCGCCCAGCGCTACGGCCGCGACCGGGTGTCGCAGATCGCCACCCACGGCACCATGGCCGCCAAGGCGGTGGTGCGCGACGTGGGCCGGGTGCTCGGCCATCCCTACGGCTTCGTGGACCGCATCGCCAAGCTGATTCCCTTCGAGATCGGCATGACGCTCGACAAGGCCATCGAACGGGAAGCGGAGCTGCGCCGGCTGTACGAGAACGATCAGGAGGTACGGGCCTTGCTCGAACTGGCGCGCAAGCTGGAAGGGCTGGCCCGCAACGTCGGCAAGCACGCCGGTGGGGTGGTGATCGCGCCGTCCGAACTGACCGACTTCTCGCCGCTTTACCGCGAACAAGGCGATGATTCCAGCCTCATCACCCAGTTCGACAAGGACGATGTGGAGGCGGCCGGGCTGGTGAAGTTCGACTTCTTGGGCCTGCGCACCCTGACCATCATCGACTGGGCGGTGCAGACCTTGAACGAGCGGCGCCGGGCCACGGGCGAGCCGCAGTTGGATATCACCGCGATTCCGCTGGTCGATCGGGAAGCGTTCGATCTGCTGAAACGCCATCAGACCACGGCGGTGTTCCAGTTGGAATCCAGCGGCATGAAGGATCTGATCCGCCGCCTGCAACCGGATTGCTTCGAGGATATCGTGGCCCTGGTGGCGCTGTTCCGGCCGGGGCCGCTGCAATCGGGCATGGTGGACGATTTCATCGACCGCAAGCACGGCCGCGCCCGCATCGAGTACCCGCATCCCGCCTTGGCGACCATTCTCAAGCCGACCTACGGCGTTATCCTCTATCAAGAGCAAGTCATGCAGATCGCGCAAGTGCTGGCGGGCTACACGCTGGGCGGCGCGGATTTACTGCGGCGGGCGATGGGCAAAAAGAAGCCCGAGGAGATGGCCAAGCAGCGCGAGATTTTTGTCAACGGTTCGGTCGAGCGCGAAGTCGAGCCGGAAACGGCCTCTTATATTTTTGATTTGATGGAGAAATTCGCGGGCTACGGATTTAACAAGAGCCACAGCGCCGCCTACGCGCTCGTCTCTTATCAGACCGCGTGGTTGAAAGCCCACTATCCGGCGGCCTTCATGGCGGCGGTGCTGTCGTCGGACATGGACAAGACCGACAAGGTGGTGGTGTTCATCGAGGAGTGCCGCTGCATGGGCCTCAAGCTCGCGCCGCCCGACATCAACCAGTCCGAGTACCGCTTCACGGTCGGCGCGCCCGGCGAGATTCTTTATGGCTTGGGGGCGATCAAAGGCGTCGGCGAGGCGGCCATCGAGCATTTGGTCGAAGAGCGGCGGCGGGCGGGACCGTACCGCGATCTGTTCGACCTGTGCCGGCGGGCCGATCTGCACAAGCTCAACCGGCGGGTGTTGGATGCGCTGATCCGCTCCGGCGCGTTCGACGCGCTCGGCCCCAACCGGGCGACATTGGACAAGCGCTTACCGGATGCTTTGCAGTTGGCCGAACAGCATTCCCGCAACGATGCCGCCGGTCAGAACGATTTGTTCGGGTTGGCGGCCGCCGAGAAAACGCCCGCGCGACTGACGCCGGCAGCCGAGGTGGCGGAATGGGATGACGAGCGGCGCCTGCACGGCGAAAAGGAAACCTTGGGCATTTATCTGACCGGCCATCCGATCCATCGGGTGGCGGAGGAATTGGCGGCGATCAACGTCACGCCGTTACGGACCGTGATGGAAAACGGTGGCTCGCGCCGGAACGGCAACCGTCAGGTGCTGATCGCCGGTTTGGTCGTCAGCGTGCGCACCCGCAACGCCAACCGGGGCGGCCGGATCGCCTTCGTGATGTTGGACGATGCCAGCGGTCGCCTGGAAATCCGCGTCTTTCCCGAAACGTACGAGCGTTACCGCGCCTTGATTAAGGAGGACGAAATTTTGGTGGTACAAGGCGCGCTGGGCTGGGACGAGTTCAATCAAACCACCCGTTTAAACGTCGAACGAGTGCTGGATTTGGGAAGCGCGCGAGCCGAATACGCTCGGCGATTGGTATTAAAGATCGATGGCGGTCGGCTCGCACCGGAAACGCTGCGGCAACTCGCGCAGCTTTTAATCGAGTATCGGTCGGAGGGACGGTGCGCGGTGTGGGCGGATTATCTCGGCTCCAGCGCGCGGGTGGAACTGGCGTTCGGGTCGAACTGGCAGGTCAGGCCAGATGCCGGCTTGCTCGATCGGTTGCGCGAGCTCCCTGGAGTGGAGGCGGTGCGGCTGGGCTATGAAGCCCAGCCCAGCATGGAGCGTAATAGTCTGGCTTGAAAAATTTTGACACTTTGATGTGCCGCACGACCCAGAAACCGGTATCGACAATGATCACGTTTCGCTGTCCCACAGGTATTTTTTATAATCGACCGACAGATTGCCGTCGCCTTCCATGCAGCCGATCAAGCCTTCTTCGTTCATGATTCTAAGTATCTGCTCGCCGTGAGTTTCCTGGTGCGCTAGGGTTGCATCGTTCAACGCATCAATCGCTTCTGCGACGATCTCCGCCATCGGTTTTTGAAGTGTCTGCTGCAAGCGCAACAAACGTTCGGCGTGAATCTCATCCAATTCAGCTTCGATGCGCATGGGATTCCTCCTTAAATAATTGAGTGCGAGAGCGTCGAATAATCGGCAACCCAACGGCGCATCATTTCCACGCTGTAGCGGCATCGGCCGTTGTGGCAATTCACCACGTCGTGGCGTGCCAGCGCGTCTAAAGCATCCGTAAAGGCGGCGGGATCGAGGCCGCTTTGCTCGCACAAAATTGCTGGGTCCAGACCGTCGCCATGAGGGGCCAGCAGTTTCAACAAGGTTTGTTGTCCCGGCGGCGCTTCGCCGGCCTGCGCCCAGATGCCGTTGAAGTAGACATGGCCATTGACGTAGAACCGGGAATCTTCCACCACGGCATCGACATCGGCGGTGGTGAAGGTCGGGGCGGGCGGTTCGAGCCGCTGTTTCAGTTGTTGGTTGAAGCGCTGCACCAAGCTGTCGCCGAGCAGTTGGCCCAGAAACGGCTGGCCGCCGGTCAGCGCGTGGGCGCGGTCGATGGCTTCTAGGTCGTATTCCAGCGGAAAAGCATCGTCTTCGATTTGCAGCAAATCGGCCAAAGCGTCCCGGTCCATCAGCCCGACCGGGATCGGACGCCAGCCGAAAATGGCTTCGCGCAGGCTGGCGCTGCGCTCTTTCAGGCTATGCAGCCCGACCAACCCCAAAGCCAGCCAAGTGTGTTGCTGGGTCAATCCGCGCAGCAGGGCGGTGCGGTCGCCGGCTACGGCGTCGGGTAGCTTTTCTTCCAGCAGTTCGTATTCGTCGAGAATCAAAATGTAGCGGCGCGGCGGCGCGGCTTGTTCCAGACGGGCTAGCAGACGGCGCAACGCCGCCAGCGGATGCTGTTCGTAGTCCTCCGGGGCGGGTTCGGCCAATCCGTTCGGATCAGCTTCCCACAGGGCGAAGGCGATGGCGTGGCAGAGATCGCGCAATCCTTCCGTCCAATCGACGGCTTGCAAGTTTAGAAAGGCCAGCCGGGTGTCGTCGCCAAGTTGGCACAGGTGCGCCACGTTGCGGGCGATGCTGGTTTTTCCCATGCGCCGGTGGCCGAAAATGACCAGCGAATCTCGCTGCCCCGGTTTGGCCCAGGCGGCTTCGATTTGGGCGAGAATGTCATAGCGGCCGATCAATCTAGCGGCGGGCACTGGAGCGCCGACGATATAGGGGCTGGCGACGGTTTCGCGAACATCCAGAGAGCCGACCGCACTAGCGCTCGCCAGGATGATTTCGAGCCAGCGGCTGGCGATTTTTTCAAGCTGCGGGCGTTCCGGTGTCGGGCAATCGACGGATTCCGCCGAGAAAAAGTGCAATTTACCGCTGGCCCGATTCAGCGCGCTGCTGCGCTGGCGGGTCGAGCGGGCATGAAGCACTACAGCGATGTCCTTGGCGACCTCGGCCAGCCGGGCGAAGGCCGCTCTTACCTGCGGGCGCAGCAGTTTGTCTTGTGGGGAGGGCGGCATCTGCCACGCGGCGATTTGTTCCAAGGTCTGGCACTGGCTCGCTGCCGCCAGCACTCGGCCGTTCGCGTAGAGTTCCTCGCCGTGAGGAAGATGGCGGACGACGGCAAATCCATCAGCGGCCTCAGCCAGTTCACCTTGATGTAAGAGCCAGAAGCCGGCGCAAGCGGCTTTGACGGGCGTATTGTAACGGAGCGTTGCTGCCTCGCTCCTGGGTGGCGAGCGATGGGATACCGGACCATCCAAAAAACTTTTCTTTATTGTCGCTTTTAAGCCAGCCGATTGAAAATAAACAACATTCCAATCGTATAGAGGCATACTGCACCAATTGGCAACGCTGGATAGTAACCGATCATCCGTCGTGTTTTGCAGGGTTTCCCGTATGGCGGTTATGACAGGAGCGAATTGCAGGCTATAGCGCAATAATCCTTCGCAGTTGTCGAGTCCCTTTTGCCAATCTTCTTTCAGTTGCTGCGCTAGTTGGCGACGTAAATTCCAGATGGGTATGGGTGAAACCCGTTGTAACGTGATAGTCCGTCGCTTGGAAGGTTGTAGCAGTATCGATATAAACGCTAACAGTATCGCGTCAAGCCGTAATATTATCACGCCGAACGTCACACCGAACGTCACACCGAACGCCACGCCGATCAACACGCCGATCAACACGCCGATCACGCTGGCCATCACGTCGTTCATCACGTCGTTCATCACGCCGCCCGCCGTGGTTCCCGCCACGCCGAACACTACGACGAACATCGCGCCGTATATCACACCGGCCATCACACCGACCATCACACCGACCATCACGCCTTCTTCTACGCCTAACGCCACGAAGGCGGAATTCACGCCGACCGCCACGCCGAACGCCACGCCGAACGCCACGCCGGATGCCACGCCGGACGCCACGCCGGACGCCACATCGACCGCCGCGACGACCCTCATGACGGATATCCCGACGATCGTCACGCCGACCCCCACGACGAGCGTCACGCTTGAACTAAGTGCACTGAGAAGAAGCGCTATTCCGAACGCCGTTATCATCGTTACCGGCGATCCCTGCAAAACCAATCGGCGCTGAACGGCGTCCTTACGCACTGCTTGCCAAAATTTAGTACTGGCGGGCAGTTCAGCGAACGTTTCTATATACCAGCGTAGCGCCTGCGGGAAATAGAACACCCAATAGAGCAGCACCAGATAATCCAGCGGATTCCACAGCGACAGCGGACGTTTTCGCCGGGGGGCGTAGGGAAAGGGAGGAGGCGGATTCATGGCCGATCCCGGCGCAGTTCCTCGTAACGGACAGCGCACTGATGCAGCAACTCCCTCGGTTGCCGCGATACGCTGAACAGATCTTCAAACCGCGCGATGTGAAAAGCCGCGCCCGCCAAACGCTGTTGGACAAGTTGGCGGCAAACGGCGGGCGCTAACGGTGGAAGCTCGACAGGCACGGGGTCCAGATCAGCAAAGGGCGAATCGCGGGCCGGATCGTCCTTGCGGAACAAAAACTCCAAGCGCTCGTTGCTGACCGCGACCAGCTTGAGCGGGCAATGCTCGTCCTGACTCAAACCCCGCAACCAGCGGCGCATCTCATAACCCCGCTGGCCGGCCTCCAGCCCGCCCACATCGTCGAGCAACAGCAAGCGCAAGGGTTTTCGCCTCAACAGACTTTTGATTTCATTTGGCTTCTGGCCGCCCAAATGATTAACGATTTCCTGTTTTAACTCGTGCAAGCTGCCGATCAAACGGAAATTCAAAGAACCGATTTCCGAGTCGCGCCAGCCGAAACGAGACTTGACCTGTCGGCGCAACTCCCGCAACAGCAGCGTCTTGCCGCTGCCCGATGGCCCCACGATGGAACAGTGACCGCCCGCTTGCAATTTTTCCAGAATCCGACGGGTTTCATCGTCCCGCCCCAGCAAGGTCGGACTCTCGCCGTAAAACGGATTGCCGGCGGGTGGGGTTTTCCAGGGAACCCACCCCCGCTGCTCGGCGTTGAGGCAATCGAGCCAATCGCCGTGCCGCTGATGGAAAGATTGCTGCAAGCTCGGCAGATCGTAACCGGACGGAATGCAAGCGAGCGGAACCGCCCGACCGCCCAAGTCGCTGTCGCGATCCCGCGAGCTTTTCACGATTCCGCAAACGCCGCCGGTACGCAGATTGAGCAGCGGAGCGCCGCTCAAACCGGGGCGGGACTGGCCCTGCTTGAGTTTCAACAGCGATCCCGAACCCGCGTCGGTTGGCCCCTCGTATGCGAAAGTCGCCGAATCGCCGCGCGGATACTGATCGGTATAGCCGTAGCTGTACAGACCATCCCCCAAAGCGATGTCGGAATGCAGATAAACGCAGGGATGATCCCGCACATCATCGCAGCGCAACAGCGCCAGATCGGGATAGGGCTTGGACAAAAATTCGACGATCCGTCCCGGATAAATCCCCTGATCGAGAGCGATTTCGACCGGAACCGACCGGGCGTGCGCCGTTTCGACCACATGCGCACAGGTCAGCAACAAGCCGGGGGCGATCCAGAAGCCCGTGCCTTGGCTCTCGTCCTGCGGGACGCGCAACCGCACCGTGCAACGGCGTAAAAGGTCATCGAGATCCTGCGATGGTCCCATGTTTCAATTCCCTTCGGTTCACCGTCAAGCGCCCCATTCCAGGGTGATCTTCAAAGTCGCCGTGCCGGTGCCTTTCACCAGCAGCGCGGTGAGCGCGCCGGACTCCACAGCCACTTCAAGCCCGAATTCGACACTGGCTTTTTTTGGCTTCACCTTTTGCAAGGCCGCGTTCAAGGAGCCGGCGATACCCTCGATGGTATCCGCGATCTCATCGAACGATAGCGGCTTAATCGCCACGTCTTCATTGCCGCCCAGCAGCGTGGCCGCCACCCGAATTTGCACGCCGTTGGCTAATCTTACGGGAATCAATTCTTGTCTTGTTGGCATCGGTGCGATCTCCTACGTAATCTGGGATGCTGTCATCCCCGCTGCCATCAGTTGGGTCCACGCGCCGGAGCCGGGCAGATTTTGCCCGCCGTCGGCCACGATCAACGCGCCGGTGATGTAGGACGCCAAGGGCGAGGCCAGAAACACGCTCAA